>CAIYQO010000191.1 GCA_903928345.1 uncultured bacterium
GCGCGGCAGGCATCGGCATGGCGCTCGGGGCACTCGGTGCGCCTGGGGCACCCGGCGCACCCGGGGCACCGGCCGCGGGCGCCGCATCGGGCTTCTTGCCCGCGGGACTGTACAGGGTGTCCGGCTTCACGGCGGTTTCCGGCGGGCTGGGGGGCGGGAGGATCGCCGCCGTGACGGTGCCGGTGACATCGAGTTCGATCTGCTGCGCCAGGCCGTGCGGGTAGGGCAATGCCTGCGGCTTCACGTCGTATCCTTGATCCTTGGCGCGGAAGTAATAGTCGACGAAGTTCATCAAGCCCTTGATGTTGCCCTTCATCGCGACTTTTTTATCTTTAGAGATGGAGATATCGTCGAACCACGCCCCGTCACCCACCGCTTTGCCGCAGGCTTCCTGGATGACCTTCACGACGCTGGCGGTGTAGGCGGGCAGATCTTTGCGGCTGAAGAAGTCGATGTACTTCCCGTAGGTGTCGCACTTGCCCTTCCAGGTTGCGGTCAGCGCGTCCGCATCGTCGGCTTCTTTCTTGCGCGACACGTATTCGCTGCCGTGGTTCGTGAACCACGTTTCCTGCGCCTGCAGATCGCTGTAGGCTTTAAAGATGGACCCGCCTTCCAGGGCCAGCAACACCACGAACACCACAAGGGAGATCTTGATGCGCCGGCTCTCCAGCACGTACGACGGGAGCAAATTGATCTTGATCACCGTGGCACCCTCATCCGAGCATATCCCGCAGCCCCAGCCCGATCACGATGGGCAATGCCGGGGCAATATCCTGTAGATATTCGGCCGGTTGGCGGCAGGCACTGACATCGATGGCCTGCAGCGGATCGGCAATCACAACTTCGACGCCGATTTCCTGATGGATGAACTGCGTCAGGCTCGGCATGCGGCTGGTGCCGCCGTAGAGCACGATGCGTTCGATGGGGTGATCCGGTTCGCGGCTGGAGTAGAACTCCAGCGAGCGGCGGATCTCTGTCACCAGCTCCACCAGCGAAGGCATCATCGATTCAAAGAGACGCCGTTGGTAGACTTCCTGTTGCGCGGCGTCCGCGCGGTCCAGCACCGGCACCGCGTCCAGCGTGGTTGTCGGCTGGAAGGAGGTGGCGCTGAGCCCGAGCAGATCGTCGACCGGCGTGGCGGTGGGAGCCGTCTGCGTTTCCACCCCCCACGTGTGCGCCTCGGGCGCGCTGAAGGCTTGCGCCGCGGGGGGCGCCGGATCCTCCAGGCCGCCGTCAAAGGAGGCGGTGGTTTCAAAGGCGGGCATGGCGGCCATCAGTCCACCGCCCGCGGGGGCGGCGGCCGGAGGCGCGGGGGCATCCAGGTCGTCCTCGGTGCTCGCGTTGAATTGCGAGCGCGGCACGGCGGGCATCTGCTCCTCCAGCTCTGAGCTGAAGTCGAAGACCGGCCCGGCGGCAAACGAGGCCGGCGCGCTGGGGGTAAAGGTCGGCACGGCCGGCTTCTGCGCTTCCAGCTCGCTGGTGAAATCGAAGACCGGGCCGGCGGACGCGCCGCCAAGGGTCAGCGTGGGTCCGCTGAGGTCGAAGGCCGGCGCCGACGGTGCGGCGGGCTCATCGTCGTCCAGGTTGAAGATCGGCGTCGGCGGGATATCCACCTCGTCGTCGATGCCGAAGATGCCGCTGTCCTCGGTGTTGGCGCTCAGGCTCAGCGTGGGCGTCAACGGGGGCGGCGCGCTGGGCGGCGGCGGGGGCGCCGGGGTGGCGGGCGCACTCAGGTCGAAGACCGGCGCGGCGGCGGGACGCGGCGTGTCCATCCGCCCGATCGGGATCATGGGGATGTCGTCGTCCACGTCGTCGCCGTCCAGGTCGAAGACCGGCACGTTGCGCGAGGGGCGCTCGTGGTCGGCATCGTCGTCGAGGGCGAGACGCATGATGGGCATCTCGTCGTCCACGTCGTCGTCATCCATCAGGAAGGTGTTGCCCGGCACGGCGACGGCGGGGGCGGGCTGCGGTTTCGGCGCGGGCGCGGTGGGCGCCGGGGCGGTCATCTGCACGGGGCCGGGCGTGGAGAAGTCGCCGTCCAGCGAGAAGATGTTGCTCGGTGCGGCGGGGGGCGCGGCGGCCGTCGGCGTGAAGCTGGCGAAGCCTTCCATGAGCGACACTGGGGCGGCCGGGGCGGCGTCCGGCGCGTCCAGCGGGCCGGGGGCGGTCATCGGGTGCTGCGCTTCATCGGTGTCCATGAAGACGCGGGCGTGTTCGCGCTTGATATCCTCCGCCTCGTCGAAGCTGCGCCCGAGCTGGTCGGCAATGGCCTCGGTGAGGGTGTCGCCGGCGATGGGCACGGAGCGGGTGAAGGAGAGATTGCCCTGGCTGACGATGCTGATGTCCGTGCTGCCGGCGCCGATGTTCACCAGCGCCACGGTCGTTTCGTAGCCGCCCGTGTGCTCGGCGATGTCGACGAGGGCGCGCATGGCGGCGAGAATCTCCACGTCCATCGCCAGCGGATGCAGCCCGGCGGCGGCGATCATCTTGATGTAGTTCTTAATCAGGTCTTCGTGGGCGACGGCGAGCAGCACCTTCATGTTGCTCTCCGACTCGGGCAATTCTTCGGCAGGGATGATGGGGGCGTAGTCCATCACCACTTCGTCGACGGCGAAGGGGATGTGGCGCTCCACTTCGAACTTCATCGTCTCCGCGAGTTCCTTGGTGCTCATCTTCGGCAGGTCGATGGGGCGTACGACCACGGACGACTGCCCGCTGATGGCGACGACCACCGCCTTGGTGCGGATCTTATTCATCCCGAGGAGTTCGCGCACCGCGCGCCCCAGGTTGACGGGGTCGAGGATCTGGTTGTTGTCCACCAGCCCGGGCGGCGTGGGGCCCACGGCGACGTTCAGGAGGGCAACGGCCCCGCGCGCCAGGCGCATTTCTGCGACCTTGATGAAGCGGGAACCAATATCCAGGGCCAGAACCACATGGTCCTTCAGTTTCGCGGCTCGCCGTGCTGCCATGAAAATGGTACCTCAGCCTGTACTATACCATAAGAGGGTGTGAGTCGGCAACTACTCGCCCGTCAAGGCGAGATAGGGGTTCGGGTGCAAAGAGCAGGGGTGTGCTGTTTTGTGTCGGCACAGGAACAGGTATACGCTATATCTCCCCTATTCCCCTTTCGCCCACTGCCCCGTGCGCACCTTCTTTTGCTTACGTGGGTTCGCACAGGCCGTCGATGGACGAGGCGCCGGCGTCCCACAGAGCGCGGGCGGCGGCGCGGCCCAGCGCCTCGGGGTCGTCGCCGGTGAGGGTGACGCGCCACAGCGGGGCGCCGGCCGGGGCGGCGAGCACGGCGGTGAGGGTGAGCGCCGGGCCCATGGCCTCCGCCAGCGCACCCAGCGGGATGCTGCACCCCCCGCCCAGCGCGGCAAGCACGGTGCGTTCGGCGTGGGTGGCGCGCGCCGTGACGGGATCGTTGAGGGTGCCCACCGCATCGCTGGTGCGCGCATCGTCGGCGCGTGTCTGCAGCGCCAGCGCCCCCTGTCCCGGCGCGGGCACCATCAGGGTGGTGTCGAGGTAGGCGGTGATGCGGTCGCGCAGGCCCAGCCGGTGCAGCCCCGCCGCCGCCAGGCAGATGGCGTCGTACTGCCCCTCGTCGAGCTTGCGCAGGCGGGTATCCAGGTTGCCGCGCAGGTCGGTGACCCCCAGGTCGGCGCGCACGGTGAGCAACTGTGTGCGGCGGCGCAGGCTGGAGGTGCCCACCAGCGCGCCGGGGCGCAACCCGTCCAACCCGGGGGCCGTGCGCCCCACCAGCACGTCGCGCGGGTCTTCGCGCGGGGGCACCGCGGCCAGATGCAGCGCGGGTGGCATCTCCCCCGGCAGGTCCTTCATGCTGTGCACGGCCAGGTCGATGCTCCCGTCGAGGAGCGCCTGCTCCAGCTCGGAGACGAAGAGCCCCTTCACGCCGATGCTCGACAACGGCAGCTCGGTGATCTTATCCCCCGTGGTGCGGATCACTTGCAGCGCCACCGCCCAGCCTTGGGCCTCCAGTTGGGCGGCGATCATGCGCGATTGCGCCAGGGCCAGCGCGCTGCCGCGCGTCCCGAGTCGTAACGTGGCCGTCATAGGGTCTCCTTGAGCCGAGTTCAGTGATCGAGCAGGGCGGCGTCGAGCACCGCTTGCGCGGCGTGCGCCGCGGCGTCGACCTCCCCGGCGCGCAGGTAGTCCAGCAACGGCAGGTCCAGCACCTGCTCCCAGGCATGCCGTCGGCGTGCTCCCGGCACGCCGCCGGCGATGGCGCGCGGCTCCCAGCTTCGCCGTAAACGCCACAACAATTGTACCAATTCTCCATATTCCGCGCCATACGCGGCTTCGAGCGCTTCGCGGATGCGCCGTGCCAGCGCGGGGCTGGCGCCGCCGGTGGAGACCGCGATGCGCAGCGCCCCGCGCGCCGCCACCGCGGGCAGCACCAGGTCGCCGGCGTCGGGGTCGTCCGCCACGTTTACCCACACGCCGCGAGCGCGGGCATCCTGCGCCACCCGGGCGTTCACCGCCGGGTCGTCGGTGGCGGCAACGACCAGCCGCGCGCCGGCCAGGTCGTCGGGGGCATACGGGCGGCGATGCACCGTCACCTCCGCGGGCAGCGGGCCCACCGCCGGCGCCACCACCGTCACCCGCGCTCCCGCGGCGCAGAGCCCCGCCGCCTTGCGGCACGCCACCGCGCCGCCACCCACCACCAGGCAGGGGGCGTCGCGCAGGTCGAGCAGCACCGGGTAGTAGGGGGGAGGGCCGTCAGGCTCCGCGTGCGTCGTCATACGCTTTCTATTCCCGTCCGAGCGCCAAACCCCTGCCGAAAAAAGGAAGCCCCTTTCCCCCGCCTGCCAATACGCTTGCACGGGGAAAGGGGCCATTATTACGTCGGGTTATGGCGGCTAGTTGTCCAGGAAGGCGATGCTCACGCCACAACAGCGCATCGGGTAGTTGCGCCCGCCAACGGCACTGGCGCCGTTGTTGAACTTGAAGATGACCGGCGACGACGGCGCGATGAACTGGAAGATCTTCGCCGGGCAACTGGTGTTCGGCACGGCGCTCATCACCGTAAGCGACTGCCCGCCGGCCTGCGTCGCGTTGAGGTAGAAGCCGTTGCCGCCGGAGTTCTGCCGCGGGCAGACCAGGGTGATCAGGTGGTTGAAGCCGGTGAAGTTGATGGTAAAGGTGCCCCACGCCGCATCACAGGCCTGCACCGCCGCCCAGTGCTCGGTGACGGCGCCGCCCAGTTGTTGCAGGTTCGGCTCCACCGGTCCCGCGGCGTTGCTGGCATCGACGTTCGAATACACCTCGCGCCACGACCCGGTATTAATGCCGGAGAGGGAGGCGGTGGTGGTGAAGGGGGTGCGCGCTGCCGCGGCATTGGGCGTCGTCGTGGTGCAGACGATGTAGCCGGCGGTGCCGACTTTGGTCTGCAGCGGCGCCTTAATCGAGGTGTATCCATAGGCCGTCAGATCGATGGCCGGCTGGCTCAGCGGCGGTTGGGAGGCGTCGTAGACCAGCACGCTGGGGCTGCTGGCCGGGCAGACCTTCTCCATGTTGCCGACCAGCGCGATGCTGCCGGGGTCGGTGTCGAGCGCTACATGGCCGTCGACACAGGAGAAGATGCACTTGCTGGTATGGCGGCGATCCACGGCGCCGCTGAGGCCGTCGACGGTGACGAACATATCCGTCGGACTGGGAACGTCGCCGAGGGATATGTTGCCGAGTTTATCGTCGTAGACGTAGGCGATGGGAATCTTCGTGCCTGCGGTCGGGCACATCAGCACGCCTTTGTCCAGGCCGAGGCTGCCCCACACCGTGTCGGTGGTGGGCATCAATTCTTCGTGGTCCTGCGCGTACATCAGCACGGCCATGGCGATCTGCCGCTGGTTGTTCAGGCACGCCGTCTGCCGCGCTTTCTCGCGTGCTTTCGCAAAGACGGGGAAGAGGATGGCCGCCAGAATCGCAATTATCGCGATGACGACCAGTAGTTCGATTAACGTAAAACCGCGTTTCATGGGGGACCATCTCCTTATGAAGGAAAGTGAAAAAAGTATAGGCCCCTTTCTCTAACCTGTCAATGACTTTACCGGAGAAAGGGGCCTATGTATGCACACATCGAACGGTATCAGTTGTCCAGGGCCACGAAACTGACGCCGCAGGCGCGGTTGGAGTAGTTGCGGCCGCCGCTGGCGCTGACGCTGTTGTTGAAGGTGAAGACCGCCGGCGAGCTGGGCACCATGAACTGGAAGATGAAGCCATACCCGTTGGTGTTCGGCGCGACGTTCATGACGGGCAAGGTGGTGCCGCCGCCTTGCTGGGCAGTGATGACGCAGCCGCCACCCTGGCCCGCGCCGCCGTAGCCTTGCTTCGGGCTCACCACGGTGATCAGTCGGTTGAAGCCGGTGAACTTCACCGTCACCGTGGCTTGCTGAGCATCACAGGCGGTGGCGCCGGCCCAGTAGTCCGTGACGGCGCCGCCCAGTGGTTGCAGGCTCGGTTCGGTGATGCCCCCGTTGGCGATCTCAGGCGCGTTATTCTGCCAGGTGCCCCCGCCGGTGCCGCTCAGCGTGACGCCGGAATAGGGTCCGCGCATCGTAGCGGTGTTCGGGGTCGTGGTGGTGATCACCGCGTAGCCGTCGGCGCCGACCGCCGTGGAGAACATGGATTTCACCGCGGTATAGCCGTTCGTGCCGACAAAGCCCGACAGGTCGACGGCCGGCTGGGAGAGCGGCGGCTTGGTGGCATCGTAGACCATGACCGACGGGGTACCGCTATTGGCGGAAAGCTTCTGCAGCCAGCCGCACATCTGGATGTTGCCCGGGTCGGCGCCCATCTCCACGTGGCCATCCACCGCGCTGAAGAGAAGTTTTCCGCTGTGGCGGCGGTCGACGGCACCGCTGATGCCGTCGGTGGTGACGAACATATCGGTGGGACTGGGCACTTCGCCGAGGGCCATGCCACTCAGCCGGTCGTCATAGACATAGGCAATGGGGATTTTCGTCCCCGCGGTCGGGCACATCAACACGCCTTTATCCAGGTTGAGGGCGCCCCACACCGTATCGGAGGTGGGCAACAGTTCGTCATGCTCCTGCGCATACATCATCACGGCGAGGACGATCTGTTTCTGATTGTTCAGGCAGTTCGTCTGCCGCGCTTTCTCGCGCGCTTTGGCGAAGACGGGGGAAAGAATGGCCGCCAGAATCGCTATAATCGCGATGACGACCAGCAGTTCGATGAGGGTGAAGCCACGCTTCATGGGGGACCTCCTCGGATTTACCGGAAAAATGTTAGCTTCAATAATACAGCAACATGAGAGGTATGTCAATGTCTTTTCCTGGTTTACCACCGAAGACGGCGCGTATTTACCGGTTATTGCCCCGCGAGGTCGGTGGCGATTTCGTCCAGCGTGGGCATGGCGGGGATGGCGCCGCGCTTGAGCACCACACGCCCGGCCACGGCGTTGGCGAAGGCCAGCGCCTCCTCCAACTCCGCCTGCGGCAGCGCCAGCGGGTCGTCGGCCCGGCGCGCCAGCCGGTAGAGCAGCCCGGCCACGAAGGCGTCGCCCGCGCCGGTGGTGTCTACCGCCTGCCGGGGCCGTGCGGGCACGGCGCCGGTGAATTCGCCCCAGCGGTAGGCGCACCCCTGCGCGCCCAACGTGACCACCACCGCCGGGATGCCGCGTGCCGCCAGCGCCGCCATGCCGCCCGCCAGCGACGGCTCGCCGGTGATGAAGGCCAGCTCCTCCTCGGACACCTTGAGCAGGTCGGCGTGGGAAAGCCCCAGCGCGATGCCCGCGTAGGCCGCCTCCGCGCTCGGCCATAGATTCAGGCGCAGATTCGGGTCGTAGGAGACCAGCCGCCCGCGCCCCTTGGCGAGTTCCACCGCGTGCAGGGTGGCGGCGCGGCTCGGTTCGTCGATGAGGGAGATGGAGCCGTGGTGCAGAATGCGGCTGTCCTCGATGAGGTGGCCGTCCACGTCGGCGGGGGTGAGGAGCATGTCGGCGCCGGGATGGCGGTAGAAGATAAATTCGCGCTCGCCATCCTCGCGCAGCGCCACGAAGGCCAGCGTGGTGTGCGCGGCGTCGGTGTAGCGCAGACCGGTGATATCCACGTCGCGGTCGGCCAGCTCTTTGGCAAGGAAGCGCCCGAATTCGTCGTGCCCCACCATGCCGAGAAAGGCCGCGTGCCCGCCCAGCCGGCTTACCCCCACTGCCACGTTGGCCGTGCCGCCGCCGGCATGCTTTTGGAAGCCCGGCGTGTCGAGGAGCGACGCCCCCGCCTGAAGCGAAGTGAAGTCGATAAGCAGTTCGCCGATACACGCCACGTCGCGCATGGATGCCTCCCGTCACCCCGGCAACGGGGGGTAACGATGTTACCTTCCGCTCCGCGCGGCAACCTCCTTGTACTCGCCCGGTATTTATTGCGCCGCGCGGAGAATTATCGCCGGGAATGGTTGACAGTATAAGTTATTGTTGTATAATCGGATAACGTTTACCGAAGGGGGCATCCATGCGCAAAGGCTTCACCCTCATCGAACTCCTCGTAGTGATAGCCATTATAGCTATCCTGGCCGCGATTCTTTTCCCCGTCTTTGCCAAAGCGCGCGAAAAAGCACGGCAGACATCCTGCCTGAACAATCTGAAGCAGATTGCCACGGCCGCGTTGATTTACGCCCAGGAACACGACGAGATGTTCCCCACCTCCGACACCTTCTGGGGCAGCGTCAACCTGGACCGGGGGGTGCTCAAGTGCCCCACGAAGAGCCGCCTGACCAACGGGTACGCTTACAGCAACAACCTGTCCGGTAAAGCGCTCGGTGCGGTAACCACGCCGGAGACGGAGCCGGTGGCGGGCGATTGCGCCAACCAGGCGGACCAGGCGGCCACGGTGCGCATCGGGGCGATGCTGGCGAACGTGGCCTACACCGCTACCGACTACGACTACCGTCACGCCACCGCCGCCACGAACAGCGCCCTCGTCAGCTACGTCGACGGCCACGTGGCGCCGACGACTTCAGTCTCGGTCGTCTCCGGCAAGCCCTGGATCCCCGTCCTCCTGCCGGTCACGGCGAACCTCGTCTACCAGCTCGACGCCTTCTCCGCCAGCGGCACGGTGAACTCCTGGCCCGCGACCTCCGCCGGCAGTGTCACCGGCGCCGCGACAAAGACGTCGGGCACCGCGCCGACGGCGACGGCAGACGCCAACGGTCTGCCCGTGGTCACCTGGACGGCCAATGGTTACCTGACCACGCCGAGTCTGTCCGCTGCATTCCCCAGCAGCACGGCTACCGTAGTGATGTGCTACAAACCGACCGTCGATTCCTATGAGCTGGTCGGGTTAAGCGGTCGCGGGGATACCTGGACTTCCTTTGGCGGTACGTGCTATCCCGGCATCTGCCGCACCGATCGCATTGAAGGCCCGTTCAGCGGCATGCCTACGTCGTCGGCGACAACATCCATTGTCACCTACGTCGCTGGCACCGGTGCCAGTAACTATCTCGTCTACTTGAACGGCGCCGCCAAGGCGGGGCAAGCGCCCAGTTGGTACACCATTCCCGGTGGGGCCATCATTGGTAGCAATATAACGA
Organism: uncultured bacterium; assembly: GCA_903928345.1. Taxonomy (GTDB): domain Bacteria; phylum Armatimonadota; class Hebobacteria; order CAIYQO01; family CAIYQO01. The sequence goes on from CAIYQO010000191.1 coordinate 9,568, forward strand.
ATAACGGGCCCTTCCAGGGGAAGGTCTACGAAATACTTTTCTACAACGCGGCCCTGTCCGCCGCGCAGGAAGGTCAGATCGAGACCTACCTGCACACCAAGTGGATGTTCTGATTCCCGGCGTGTGCGCGTGACGAAAAAAACACCCCCCGGCGTCCGGGGGGTGTTTTTCAGTACCTGTGGCACGGGCGTCCCGCCCGTGTTTCATGGCCGAGACGGCCATGCCACGTTCGCATCTACGGGATGATGGGCAACTCGGCCAGCGCGGCGCACAGCTCGTTTTCCGGCAGCGCGAAGTCTTCCAGCTTGCCGTCCAGGTAGTTCTCGTAGGCGCCGAGATCCAGGAAGCCGTGGCCGGACAGCCCGAAGAGGATCACCTTCTCCTCGTTGTTCGCCTTGGCCTTCAGCGCTTCGTCGATGGCGGCGCGGATGGCGTGGCTGCTTTCCGGCGCGGGCACCAGGCCTTCCGTGCGCGCGAAGAGCGCGGCGGCTTCGAAGACCGGGATCTGCGGATAGGCCACCGCCTCCATGTACCCCTCGTTCAACAACTGGCTCACCAGTCCGGACATGCCGTGGTAGCGCAGGCCGCCCGCGTGGATGCCGGCGGGCATGAAGTTGTGGCCCAGGGTGTACATCTTCACCAGCGGGGTGGATTTCGCCACGTCGCCGTAGTCGAAGCGGTATTCGCCGCGGGTCATCGTCGGGCACGCCGCGGGCTCCACGCCTACGAAGCGGATGTCCTTCTTCGCCTCGCCGCGCAGCTTTTCGCCCATGAAGGGGAAGGCCAGCCCGCCGAAGTTCGACCCGCCGCCGCAGCAGCCGATCACCACGTCCGGGTAATCCCCGGCGATGGCCATCTGCTGCTGGGCTTCCAGGCCGATCACCGTCTGGTGCATCAGCACGTGGTTGAGCACCGAGCCGAGGGCGTAGTTGGTGTCCGTGCGCGTGGCGGCGTCTTCGACTGCTTCGGAGATGGCGATGCCCAGGCTGCCCAGCGAGTCGGGATTCTGTTCGAGAATCGCGCGGCCCGCGTGGGTGCGGTCGCTCGGGGAGGCGATCACTTCGGAGCCCCACAGGCGCATCATCGTTTTGCGGTACGGCTTCTGGTGGAAGCTCACCTTCACCATGTAGACGGTGCATTCCAACCCGAACCAGGTGCACGCCAGCGACAGCGCGCAGCCCCACTGCCCGGCGCCCGTCTCGGTGGCCAGGCGCTTCACGCCCGCTTGCTTATTGTAGAACGCCTGCGGGATGGCGGTGTTCGGCTTGTGGCTGCCCGCCGGGCTCACGCCTTCGTACTTGTAGTAGATGCGCGCGGGGGTGCCGAGGGCCTGCTCCAGGCGCAGGGCGCGGTGCAGCGGCGCGGGGCGGAACTGCCGGTAGATGTCGATCACTTCGCCCGGGATGTCGATCCAGCGCTGCTGGCTCACTTCCTGCTCGATGAGCGCCATCGGGAAGATCGGCGTGAGCAGATCCGGCGTCAGCAACTCCTGGGTAGCCGGATTCAAATACGGCGTGGGCGGATTTTTCATGTCCGCCATGATGTTATACCAGGCAGTCGGCATATCTTTGCCCGGCAGTTGAATACGTCGGTCAGGCATGGTGTCTCCTCTGGGTTAACGCGGAATTAGCTTCTTTTTCGACGCGAAAAGCCGATGTCCTCCTCTATCGTCACGGCGCTTGTACAGTTTCTTTGCGCGCTGGCGGCGAGGGGCAGGTGGGTATGCCGCTGGACGTCACCCGGTGCAATCCGCTACACTACCCGGCATGGCCACGTCCTTTCCGAAGCGGTTACAATATAAGACTCGCTTTCAACAAGCCCTGCTCGCCTGGTTTGCCGTGCACGGGCGCGACTTGCCCTGGCGGCGCACCAGCGACCCGTACCACATCCTGGTGTCCGAGATGATGCTGCAGCAGACCCAGGTGGAGCGCGTGACGCCGAAGTACGCCGAGTGGCTGGAGAAGTACCCGACGCTGGAAGCGCTGGCGGAGGCGGAGCTGGACGAGGTGAAGGGTACCTGGAAGGGACTGGGGTACAACGTGCGCCCGGTGCGCCTGCACAGCATCGCGCGGGAGACGGTGGCGCACTACGGCGGCGCGCTGCCCCCCTCCGCGGCGGCGTTACGCCGGTTCAAGGGTATCGGGCGCTACACGGCGGGGGCGGTAGCCAGCTTTGCCTGGCGCCTCGACGAGCCGGTGCTCGACACCAACGTGCGGCGGGTGCTCTTCCGCGTCTTCCTGGGTACGGGCGATCCGCGCGCGTCCGCCGTGGAGCGCTACCTGTGGACGGTGGCCGCCCGCGTGCTGCCCCGCGGCCACGCCTGGGAGTTCAACAGCGCGCTGATGGACTTCGGTGCCACCCTCTGCACCGCCCGCGCCCCCCGCTGCCCCGCGTGTCCGATGGAGGCGTTTTGCCGGGTGCAGCGGCGGCAGGCCCGTTGAACTTTGGAATGATTCGTAGTACAATATAGGTCCTTACTCGGTAAGGTAGCGGGAGACGTGGAGCGATGCATATGAGTTGCCCGGCGTGTGGGGCGACGCTAGGGGATGACGACGCGGCGTGTACGGCGTGCGCTGCCGTGCCGGAGAAGCCGACGGTGGCGATGCCACGCGGGTTTGCCTTGCGGCAGGCCGACGACGAGTTGATCATCACGCGCTCCTGGCTCTCCCTCTCTACCGTGGGCATGCTCGCCCTCTGCCTGGTGTGGGACGGCCTCATCGCCCTCTGGTACGCCGTGCCCTTCAACCGCACCGGCGTCTACAGCCTGGTGGTGCTGCCGTTGCTGCCGGTGGTGGTGGGCGGGGCGTTCACCTACTCCACGCTGGCGGGCTTCGTCAACCGCACCATCTTCCGGGTCACGCGCCGCGCGGTGGCGGTGACGCATTACCCCCTCTGGTGGCCGGGCAGCGCGGAAATCCCCGCCGACAGCATCGAGCAGCTCTTTTGCGACGAGACGGTCTACCGCACCAAACGCACCAAAACGATCACCTACAACGTGCACGTGGTGCTGGAAGACGGCAAACGGCTGCCGCTGGTGACCGGCCTGGAAGACTCCCGCCACGCGCGCTTCATCGAGCAGGAAGTGGAAGCGCACCTCGGCATCCCCGACCGCCCCATGCACGGCGAATTGCCGCAGGCGGAGTAGGGGTTTCCCCTCCCCGCGGCGAAGAAGCACGGCGGGAGGCCAACCCATGCAACTCACCTGCCCCAAGTGCCAGGCGGCGATTCCGCCGGCGAATATCAATATCGGTGCCGCGCTGGCCAACTGCCCGGCGTGCGGCGAGGTGTTCGGATTCGCGCAGCAGGTACCGAACGCGGCGCCGGCGGGGTGGGGGATCGCGGATGCCACTGCGCCGCCGGAGTTGCCCAAGCCCGAGGTGGCGATGCCGCGCAGCTTCCACCTGCGCCAGGAGTATGACACCCTGGTTATCACGCGCGACTGGCTCACCTGGACGGCCATCCCCATCCTGCTCTTCTGCTGCGTGTGGGACGGCTTTTTGATCTTCTGGTACTCCATCGGCATTGCCAACAACGCACCACTGATGATGTTCCTCTTCCCGCTCATCCACGTGGCGGTCGGCGTCGCGCTTACCTATACCGGGCTGGCGCACCTCTTCAACCACACCGACATCCGCATCAGCGCGCAGACCTTGTCGGTACGCCACTATCCACTACCGTGGGGCGGCAACCGGGACATCCCGGTGTCGACGATCGAGCAGCTCTTCTGCGCGCAGAAGTACAGCCGCACGCGCAGCGGCACCAGCATCACCTACACCGTCAACGTCATCTTCCACGGCGGCGAGCGCCTCGAGCTGCTGCCCGGCCTGGAGCAACCCGCCCACGCGCGTTTCATCGAGCAGGAAGTGGAGCTGCGGCTGGGTCTCCAGGATCGTCCCGTCGCGGGCGAGATGCCGTCGCCGGTATAGTATTTGTCAGCGTGCCTCTCCCGTGCATCATGTATCGGGAAACTGCACCATCTCTCCGCGCTTCGTTCAAGGTTCAACGTTCAAAGTTCAAGGGATGGGCTTCCCCTGCTAGCGTTGCGTATCAGATCGTTGAACCTTGAACGTTGAACGTTGAACGAAGCCTGGGGCGTAAGTCCAGTGGGCGAATTGCGCAGGCTGGTAGATTTCGCCGGTCGTCCGGTAGCTTTCGGAGGGCACCCATGCCGCACATCCTGGTGATCGGATCGACGAATACGGATATGGTGATTCAGGCGCCGACTTTGCCGGGGCCGGGCGAGACGGTGCTGGACGGGGTGTTTCGCTGCACGCCGGGCGGCAAGGGGGCCAACCAGGCGGTGGCGGCGGCGCGGGCGGGCGGCGCGGTGACCTTCATCACCGCCGTGGGCGACGATCCCTTCGGCGCGGAGAGCCGGGCGGGCTTCGCGGCCGCGGGCATCGACACGCGCTATCTCGTCACCTGTCCGGGCACACCCTCCGGCGTGGCGCTCATCCTGGTGGACGCCCACGGGGAGAACCTCATCGCCGTCGCCTCCGGCGCCAACATGCGGCTCACCCCCGACGACCTGCCGTCCGCGGCCTTCACCGACGCGGCGCTGCTCATCCTGCAGCTCGAAGTGCCGCCGGCGACGGTGCTGGCGGCGGCACAGCGCGCCCACGCGGCGGGGGTGCCGGTGCTGCTCAACCCCGCGCCGATGCCCGCGGCGGGCCTGCCCGACGCGCTGCTACGCTGTGTGGACATCCTCACTCCCAACGCTGGCGAATTGCACGCGCTGGTGCCGGACGCGGAAACGTTGGAGGACGCGGCGGCGCAGACGCTGGCGCGCGGGGTGGGAGCGCTGGTGGTGACGCGGGGTCGCGCCGGGGCGACGCTCTTCACCGCCGACGGCGCGCTGACCCTCCCCGCCCACCCGGTGCACGCGGTGGACACCGTGGGCGCCGGCGATTGTTTCTCCGGCGCGCTGGGGGTTGCCCTCGTCGAAGGGCGCGCGCTGCCCGACGCCGCACGTTTCGCCGCCGTGGCCGCCGCCCTCAGCGTCACCCGTCCCGGTGCCCAGGCGAGCATGCCCACGCGGGCGGAAATCGACGCGGTGCGGTAAAATTACCAACTTCTTCGTCCCTTTTCCGCGCGGCGCGGAAGGAATTTGCCGCCGCGCCGCTAATAGGGAAGGGAATAGATGGATCGCATGCCACGCAGGAGCGGACTCCGGGCGGGCGCCCGGTCGGCGGGATGGTTTTTCATGCAAATTCGCGTATTGTTCGTTTCTTCCGAACACGGGGTGGTCGCCAATATCCAGCGCCTGCTCGATCCGCTCTCCGGCGAGTGGACGTGTTACTTCGTGCCAACGGCGGCGGACGCGCTGGCGATTTTGGGCGCGCAAGGCGTGGACGTGATCGTCTCCGACCTGAACACCGAGCAAACCGACGGCGAGCCGCTGCTCAACACGGTGATGTGCTCCTACCCGCATATCGTGCGCTTCGCCTTCACGGACACGACCGGGCAGAGCGACGTCGTGCGCTCCGGCGAGCTGGCGCACCAGTTCCTGCCGCAGTATGCCACCTTGCCCGTCATTCAGAACGCCATCGAGCACGCCTACGCGCTGCGTGAGATCCTTGCCGGGGAGACGCTGAAGAAGGTTATCAGCCGCATCCGCCGCCTGCCTGGTCTGCCCGCCGTCTACATGGAAATCAGCAAAGAGCTGCACTCCGACGACCCCTCGGTGAGCAAGATCGGCCAGCTCATCGCCAAGGACGCGGGCCTGAGCGCCCAGGTGCTCAAGCTGGTGAATTCGGCGTATTACGGCGTGCGGCAAAAGGTGACCAGTCCGACGCACGCCGCCAGCCTACTCGGCCTCACCGCGCTGCAATCGGTGGTACTTGTTGCCGACATCTTCACGCGGTTCGAGCGCCTCTCCGCCCTGGTGCCGCAATTCTCGCTGGAGGCCTTCCAGGAGCACAGCCTGCTCGTCAGCCGCTACGCCACCGCCATCGCGCGCGCACAGCGCATGGAGTTGTCGCGCCTGAACGATATCTCCATGGGCGGGTTGCTGCACGACACCGGTAAGCTGGTGCTGGCGGAAAACTTCCCGCAGGAATACGCCCGCGCGCTCGACGCCGCCGCGGCCGACGGCAAGGCCGTGTGGCAGGCGGAAAAAGAGGAGTTCGGCACCACGCACGCCGAGGTGGGCGCCTACCTGCTCGGGCTGTGGGGCATCGACGGCGGCATCGTGGAGGCGTGCGCCTTCCACCACCAGCCGCAGCACGGGCGCGGCGCGGGGGTGAGCGAGACGAGCATTTTGCACGTGTCCGACGCCTTCGCGCATACCGCCGCGCTGGAGGAACTCGACGCGACGCCGGGCCTGTTCGACCGTGAATACATCGCCGCGCAGGGCCTGGACGGCTACTTGGCCGGTTGGCGCACCGCCTGCCCGCCCCTCGACGGCGTGCCCCCCGTGGCACAACCCGTCCCCGCCGCCGTGGCCGCCCCCCCGCCGCCGGCGCCGGTGGCCCCCGCCGCGCCGTCCGCGGCCCCCGAGAAGGCCAACGAGGGCGGCTTCTGGGCGGGATTGTGGAAGAAGTAGCCGGCACGCGCGTACCCTGGCACCACGGGCCTGAGGCATCGCCTCAGGCCCGTGGCACGTCCGGATAAGGGGGAAATTTACCGCGCCCGGCTCACCCGCACCTCGAAGGCGGAGGTGACCGGGTCTTTGCCGTCGTTCAAATCGTGCACGTGGCAGGTGATGGTGTAGTTGCCTTCCTTGTCGAAGGTGTACGTCACCCGGTCGCCGGTGGCATCCACTTTGTCCGCGCCGCCGGTGCCGAAGTTCCACGTGGTTTCGTAGCGGGAGAGGCCCGCCGCCACGCGCGCGGTGAAGAAGATGCGCTGGCCCGCCTCCAGGAAGAGCGGGAAGACCATCGTCTTCACGGTGACCGGCGTGGTGTCGCGCACGAAGGCCATGCGCCCCACGACGTAGTCCGCCGCGTCGTCGGAGGTGATGAGCATGCGCTGCAGTTTGCCCCCCACCGGGAGATTGGCATTGAGCAGCGTCAGCGGGATATCCACGCGCACCCAGCGGTTGTTGATCTCGTCCTTGGGGAAGAACTGATCCGGCGTGATGACCAGCAGCCCCTGCCCCTTCTCGGTGAAGAAGGTGAAGCGCAGGTTGGTGAAGGAGGGTAGCGGCACGGTGGCCGTCTTCACCGGCTCAACCGGCGGTTGGTCGGGGTTGGTGGCGGCCGTCCCACCGGGATTGCCGGGGCCGCCAGGGTTGCCCGGGCCACCGGGATTCCCGGGACCACCGGGGTTGCCACCCGGTCCGCCCGGGCCGGCACCGCCTGGTCCGCCACCGGGGCCATTCATCGGGCCGCCCGGTCCACCGTCGGGGTGCATGGTATTGTCGGGCCGCGCGGTGGTGTCACCCGTTTTGGTTTTATCGCCGGTGGTGGCGGTTTTGTCGTCGGGCACGGCACGCAGGTAGAGTTCCAGATAGGTGTTCTTCACGCCGAAGAGCGGCGTGGTGTCGATGCCTTGCGGAAAATCGACGCGCACCCCCTGGTAGCGGCCCATGGTGTGCAGGGTGAGGCCAAAGGTGCGGCCCAGTCGCGTGGGTTTGAAGGCGTCGGCCACGTTGGTGCGCAGCGTGAAGCCCCAATTGCCCATCACGACCCCCGCCGGCACGGCGTTTTGTCCGTCGTAAATGACGGCAATATCCTCAGTCGTGCCCGCCCAGGCTGCCGCGCAGAGCCCCAGCAGCACGCTCAGCACCACTAATCTCGTTCGGCCCATGATCCGCCTCCTCACGTCACCGCGCAACCGCCAAACCATGACGTATAGCAGTTATACCACACTTCAGGGGGAATGCGAAAGAGGGGCGGGTAATCCGTTGCCGGTGGCGGGGCGTTACTCGTCCATCAGCCGCGCCAGCACCGTGTTGGCGAGGGGGAAGCCGGCGTCGGTGCAGCGCAGCGCGGCGCCGTCGCGTGTCAGCAGGCCGTCGGCCACGAGGCGCAGCAGCGCATCGCCGGCGATGGCAGCCAACGTGACGCCGCAGGCGGCTTCCGCCGCGGCCAGGTCGAACCCGTCGCGCAGGCGCAGGCCCAGCATCACCCGCTCCAGCAGGCGCGCGGGGGCGGCCAGGCGCTCGCAATAGGCCACCGCCACGCCGTCCCCGGCCAGGTAGGCGTCCAGCAGGGCGTTGCGCCAGCGCAGGCCGAGAAGGGTGGAAACCGCGCCCGGCCCCAACCCCAGGTAGTCGCGCCCGAGCCAGTAGCCCAAGTTGTGGCGGCTGTGCACGCCGGGACGCGCGGCGTTGGAGACTTCGTAGAGGGGCATGCCGGCGCCCGCCAGCACGTCGGCAAGGTGGGCGCCCATCTCCGCCTCCGCGTCTTCGTCGGGCAGCGTCACGGTGCCCGCCGCTACTCCCGCCGCCAGCGGCGTGCCGTCTTCCACGATTAGCGCGTATGCGGACAGGTGGTCGGGACGCAGGGCCAGCGCCCGCTCTAGCGTGGCCGCCCACGTCGCGGGGGTTTGCCCGGGCAGGCCGTACATGAGATCCAGGTTGAGGCGCGGGATGCCCGCGGCGCGCACCACGGCCACGGCGGCGTCGATCTCCGCCGGCGAGTGAATGCGCCCGAGCGCCGCCAGTTCGCCGGGGTGAAAGCTCTGCGCCCCCAGGCTCACGCGTGTGAGGGGCAGCGCGGCCAGCGCCGCCGCCACGTCGTCGCCCAGCGTGCCGGGGTTGGCCTCCAGCGTGATCTCCGCGTCGTCCGCGCGCGGGAAGGTCTCCACGATTGCCCACAACCGCCGCAGCCGCGCCCCCCCGAGGACGGTGGGCGTGCCCCCGCCGAGGTAGATGCTGGACACGAGCCGCCCCGGGCGCCGGGCGTCCGCCTCCCGCGCCAGCGCGTCGAGGTAGCGGTCGAACAGCGCGCCGTCCGCGCACGCCTGCGACGGGAAGTCGCAATACGCGCACTTGCGCACGCAAAACGGCACATGCACATATAATCCCAGGTGATCTTCCGGCAGCGACAACGGTGGCATGACAGGTATTATACTCGATCGGGCGGGGGCGCGGTCTATGCGGCAATTTTTGGGAGGGCGAGCGTACCCGCGAGCCGCGGGCGAATGATCTGTTTATAAAAATGAGAGACGGCCTGGACGTATGAACTGATCTCACGTCCAGACCGCCTCTCATTTCATTGCCGGAGATTTCGCTCGCGGCTCGCGGGTACGCTCGCCCTCCCAAAACGGGAAAGGGAAAGCGTCACCCCCTTACATATCCGTGCGGAAGGGCACGGCGGGGAGGCCGTCTTTGTTGTACAGGTTGCAGGTGGGGTTGTTCGCCCAGCCGTAACGGACGGTCGTCGGGGCGGGCACGTCCTTGGCGGAGACGACGATCGTGTCGCCGTCAATCACGGCGTCGGCCCAGACGAACTTGCTGTCGGCGCCGGCGAGGGCAAAGCCGATGAGTTTGCCGTCTTTGGCGGTGAGCCCGGCGCCTACGTGGGTGAAGGTGAGACGGATCTTGTCGCCTTCCACCTTGCAGTCTTTGTACTGCGGGCCGGAGTACTCGATCTTCTTGCCGTAGGCCAGTGCCTCGGCGTTGAGGGCGAGGCGGCGGCCCACTTCCTGCTTGTTGGTCGGGTGGATGTTGCCGGCGTCGCCGATATCGATGGCCATCGCCAGCCCGACACCCTTGCCGTGCAGGCTGGTGAGCCACTGCGACTCACGAATCTCCGCCCAGCCGCCTTCGCTCGGTTGCGACTGTACGCCCATGAAGTTCGCCAGCGAGACGATAATAAAGGGGAAGTCGCCGCCGCTGAAGTGCGCGCGCCAGTCGGCGATCATGGTGGGCAGCAGCGTCTGATACTGCTTCGGCGCCCCCGCGTTGGCCTCGCCTTGATACCAGATGGCACCCTTGATGGCGGCGGGTTCCAGCGGGGCGATCATGGCGTTGTAGAGCGCCGATACGGCGTTCGGGTTCTGGTCCAGCCGCGACGGCGGCGGCTCGGCGATCGTTTTCAGCTCTTTCGTATCCTTGTACGGCCAGTCGCCGGCCACGGAGACCGTCTTCGTGGCGTCGTCCTTCCGTGCCACGAACATCTGCGCGGGGTGGCCGAAGATGCCGCCGCCGCCCCCGGTGTCGAGCACGCGCACGGCGATGAGGTTCTTGCCGGCCTTCACCAGCTTGCCGGGCACGGTGTAAACGCGGGGTTGATTCCAGCCGTTCATGCCGCCCACCTTTTCGCCGTTGAGATAGGTGGTGTCGATGTCGTCGATGGGGCCGAGGGAGAGGGTGATATCCTTGCCCGCCCAGTCGTCGGGGAGGGTGACTTCCTTGCGGAACCACACGATGCCGTCATAGTCGGGCAGGCCGGCTTTTTCCCAGTTCTGCGGCAGCGCCATCGTCTTCCAGTCCGCGGTCGCGGTGGCGGCATCGTTGAACTTCGCGGCGGTGCCGGGATCGTTGCGTGTATACCAGGCGGTCAGCTCGCGGTCGTAGTCGTAGTTGCCCTTCTTCGTCGCGGCGACCAGGGCTTCCATCTGTTCGACGGCGGGCTTGAAGTCCGGCATCGTCTTCAGCGCGCCGCCACTGGTCCACGCCTGCGCCACCGTGCCGCCCCAGTCGGAGTCGATGAGGCCGATGGGCACCTTTTCCGCCTTGTAGACTTCGCGCCCGAAGAAGTAGCCGGCGGCGGAGAAGCCGCCCCAGCCGTTCGCGGCCACCGTGTCCGGTGAGCAGACCGCCCACGCGCCGCTGAAGAGATGCTGCGGTTCGGCGGCGGTGGCATTCTGCACCATGAGCAGGCGAATCTGCGGATAGTCGGCGGCGGCAATCTCGTCCTTCGCGTTCTGCGCGATGCCGATGCCCATCTCCATGTTCGACTGCCCGGAGCAGATCCAGACATCGCCGAAGAGCACGTCGTCGAGGGTGACGGTGGTCGTGCCGGTGACCACCAGCGTGTGCGGGCCGCCCGCCACGACGGGGCCGACCTTCGCCAGCCACGCGCCGTCTTTATCCGCGGTGACCGTGGCGACCACTTTGCCGTCCAGCGTTACGGTGACCTTGGCGCCCGGTTTGTCCCACCCCCACACGGGGGCTTTGGTGTCGCGCTGGATCACCATGTGGCTTTGAAAGAAGGGCGCCACCTGCGGCAGCGCCGCCTGCGCCCATGCGGCGCCGGCAAGCACGATCAGCAGCAGGGCGACCAGCGCCCGGCGCACGAGGGAGGGATGTGACATGCGTTTCTCCTTATTGCGTAATGCGTGTGCGGCGCCTGCTACAGCGTCTCGCACCAGTTGACTCCAAGGTAAAGCAATCCGGTTGCCACAACGAAGAACGCCGTAGCGCATAGGCCGCCGGTCAGCGTGAGCCATTTGCGCCAGTCTTTGGCAGGCGCACGGGCATACCGGATAACGGCGCCGACCAGTATGCCGACGATAAACAGCACGAGCAGAATTCCCCACCAAGTCGGAAGATTATCCTGGTTGGGGTGGCGGAAGCTGTCGATGGCACTCGTGACCCCGTAGATGATCGCCACGACGCCGGTGGCGAGTGCCGGGATGACAAGCTGCGCCTTGAGGAAGATTACCATACCGTGCCCCGTTAACTCCTCCGGTGACCCGGCGGCCCGCCAGCGCCGACGGATGACAAGAAGCAGGACGGCGTACCAGGAGAGGAAATAGAGCAGCAGACAGGCCGCCGTCGCCACGCCGGGCCGCGCGAAAAACTCGGCGATGGGGTAGCGCCACATGGCGGTGTGCGGCGACAGTTGCACGTCGATATCCTGTGTCGGGTTGCTTTGCATGTAGGCGATTTGCCACGCTGAGGGCCGGTCGCCGGCATCGACGGTGAAAACCGAGCCGGTTTTCGGACCGAGCATCGCGCGGGCGTCGTCCTCGCTAACCCCATCCATCAACTTCGCAAGCTTGTCGGGGGGGGTGGCTAATAAGGACATCAGGTCGCGCGTGCGCCTGCGGAATTCGTTCCAGCGCAGCCGATCGCCTATCTCCGGCGCGGTGACCTGCATACCATATTCCGGTGTGCAGGTTAGATATACCTCGGTGATGGGGATCGGCTGTGGCCATGCCGCGCCCGTGCCGAGGGGGTAGCTGTAGTGCCCATTAGTGAGCTGATGGGTGAAGTGGTAGCAGATGCCGCGGCCGTCGAGGGTGGGTGCGGTGCGTTCCGCCGTGGTGAGGCCTTTCAGGTGGATCACGGCAAAGTGCGGGGTGTGGTATTTGCGCAGTGGCTGCAGGTACTTCGTCGGCAGCCCGGACTGCGCGACGAGCGTCTGCAGGTCCTGCGTGCCCAGGTTGAACAGCGCAACGCGGGCGTGGGCGGTTTCGGTGACGGCGTACGGGAGGAGCGTCGTCGACGGCGCCGACTCGAGCCCGGCACGTCCCTTTTCGCGTGCTCCGAAGGTGCCGGTGCTCATGAGTACGTAGGTGGCCAGCCCGCCAATAAAGCTAAACCCCGCGCTGATGATGCCGTTCGACCCTTTCCGCTCGGTGAGACGCGCCATGCGCTCCACCTGCGCGTGCGCGGGGTCCACCACGCGCGTACGGAAGGCCGACGCGTCGTCCTCGGTGAGGGTGAAGCCGTCGGGCCGATACCAGAAGGGGAGGATATAGGTGATCTCCTGCCCGGCGGGAATTCCCTGGATGGCGATGAACATGGAGACGTCGGCGGTGGTGGGCGTGAGGTGAATGACCGCGAGCTGGTGCGTTTCCAGCAGTTGCGCTGTGAAGCCCCTGCCGTAGGCAAGGCCATCGGCGCAAGCGGCGGCCGCGATGGTTGCGACCAGCGCCAGCAGGATGAGAATCCGTTGCAGGTGGCGATGTGGCATAGGTATGTCCGGCTTTCCCCATATCGTGCTCGTACTCGTAATCGTGCTCGTAATCGAACGCTCTCTTCGAGATAGGTCCGGTCGATTACGATTACGAGCACGAGCACGAATTACGATTGGGTCACCCCTTATCCACCGGCACCGTGTTGCCGATTTCCTCGATTACTTCGGTGGCGGTGACGCCGTCGACGCGGGCTTCGGGGCGGACGATGACGCGGTGGCCGAGGACGTAGGGGGCGAGGAGCTTGATGTGATCGGGGGTGACGAAGGTGTCCCCGGTGACGGCGGCAAAGGCCTGCGCGGCGCGGTGCAGGGCGATGGAGCCGCGCGGGCTGGCGCCCAGGTAGAGCGCCTTGTGCGCGCGGGTGGCCTCCACGATGTTGAGCAGATACTCCAGCGCGTTGTCGCTCACGTGTACCGTCTTCACCGCCTGCTGCATCGCCACCAGCCCGGCGGCGTTCGTCACCGCGGTCAGCGCGGCCAGGGGATTCTCGCGGCTCTGCTGTTGCACCACATCGCGTTCCTGCGCGCGCGGCGGGTAGCCGATGCTCTGGCGCAGCACGAAGCGGTCGAGTTGCGACTCCGGCAACGGGTAGGTGCCTTCGTATTCGATGGGGTTCTGCGTGGCGAGCACGAAGAAGGGCTCCGGCAGGATGCGCGTGCGCCCGTCCACCGTCACCTGGCGCTCCTCCATGCATTCCAGCAGCGCCGCCTGCGTCTTCGGCGAGGCGCGGTTGATCTCGTCGGCGAGCACCACGTTAGCGAAGACGGGGCCTTCCATGAAGCGGAACTCGCCCGTCTGCTGGTTGTAAATCGACACGCCGGTGATGTCGGAGGGCAGCAGGTCGGGGGTGAACTGCAGACGCTTGTAGCTGCAGCCCAGCGACACCGCCACGCTCTTGGCGAGCACGGTTTTGCCGACGCCGGGCACGTCCTCCAGCAATACGTGGCCGCCGCACAACAGCGCGGTGAGGGTAAATTCAATCTGACGGCGCTTCCCCAAAATCACGCGTTCGACGTTGTCGATGATCGTCTTCGACAACGCCGCCACTTCGGGCAGCGCCAGCGTGGTGCTTTCGGTCACAGTGGCCCCCTCCGGTATTTGTCCCAGGTTCCGTTTTTCGCGCTCCTGGCTCCCCGCTTCTCGCTCCTTCTATTTACCACATCAACGGCGTACTCCCTGCCGGGACAGGCCAATCCTGTTGTCGCCTGTTTGCCCAACGGGACAGCAACGCCAGAGCGACGGTCAGCAGGAGGAGGTAAAGGATGAGCGGCCACGGGGAGCGGACGTACCATGGCACCTGCGCCCACGGCAGATGCGCGGTCAGGTCGGCGCTGGCGATGAGCCCCTGGATGCACCAGCCGTTCAGCATGTTGAGCGCGTACGCCAGCGGCGGCAGCACGGGGGCGAGCAGCATCGCTAGCAATCCGAGCGGCAGCACCAGCGCCACCAGCGGCACGGCGACGAGGTTGGTGAGCGGGCCGAAGACGGGCAGGTTGCCGAAATGCCACGCGAGCACCGGGAAGGTCATCGCCTCCGCGCCCAGGGTGGCCATGCAGAGCAGGGCCAGCCAGCGCGGCCAGCGCGGTACCAGCCGCATCAGCACCGGCGTGACCGTCTGCAGCCCGAAAACGGCGGCGTAGGAGAGCTGCATGCTCGGGCTGAAGAGGAGCAGCGGGCGCACGATGAGGATGATCCACGCCGACGCCGCCAGCAGCGTGAGGCCATCCGGTACGAAGAAGCGCCGCCGCGCCAACGGGGAGAAGGCGAGGAAGACGGCGAGGGACCCGTGCAGAAACATGATGAGCGCGCGGTCGACTGAAGGCCCGCGGTCGGCCAGCGCGATGTAGGCGGCGAGCAGCGGCAGCGAGGCGAGGAGCAGAATGAGGCGCAGCCGTGGATACCCCGTGCCGTGCCGGTTGCCCGGGAAATAGGCGAGGGGAAGCAGCAGCAGGTACGCGAAGAGGCTGACCTGGCTGCCGGAGACGACCATCAGGTGGATGATACCCGCCTGGCGGAAGAGCGCGGTGAGGTCGTCGGGCAGCGGGTCGCCGTGGATGCCCATCACCAGCCCGTCGAGCACCTGGGCATACAGCGGGCCGAAGCGCGCTGGCATGGTGCGGGCCAGCCGGTCGCACAGGTAGCCGCGCGCCAGTTGCAGCCGGGGCAGCGGGGCGTCGCCGGGCAGCGCCAGCGCGGAGGCGGCGCGCACGCGGTAGCTGTAGCCGCGCTCGCCCAGGTAGTTCCACCAGGAGAAGCCGTACGGGTTGGCGGCGGTGGGCGCGGTCAGGGTCTGCCCGAGCACCTGCCACGGGTGTCCGATGGCCGGCGCGGCGGCGTGCCCGGTCAGGTACACCAGCCCCGCGGCGGGGCGCCAGTCGCCGTCCGCCTGCCGTGCCTGCACGCGGAAAGGTACGCGCCAGCCGGAGCCGGTGGGCTGCGGTTCGGCGGCGGGGTAGCCACGCAATATTGCCCACCCGGGCGGCAGGTAGCGCGGATCGTCGGGGGCGATGGGGGCGGTCTGCCACGCGGTAAGAGTAGCTGCGGCCAGCATGCAGGCGGCAAAGAGCCCGACCATGCGCTCTACGGGCCGCGCCGGGGGACACACCAGTCCGACGAGGCAGCACACCGCGGCGAGCAGCGCCCATGTGGCCCAGGGAAGGCGCCAGAAGACAGCGAGGACGATGCCCGCGATCCACCCCAGCGTGAGGCAGAGCAACGGCCGTCGAAGGAGGGGCGACGCGATCTCCGTCAGGATGGGCATTGTTTATCCAGGAGGTAGAAGGTAGGAGTTCGGAGTGAGAATACGGTCGTTCGTGCGGCTTCCGGACTCCTGTCTCCGTGCGAGAAAAAAAAGGCCGGGGCGCGTGGTGCGCCCCGGCCTGGTGGAGTGAGGTCAGTCCTTCTGCGTTTCTTCGTCGCCTTGCAGCCGGTAGGAGAGGCGCACCAGGTAGTAAGCATCGGGGGCTTTCACCGCCGTGTGGGTGCCCGCCGCGTGAGTGCCGCCACCGCCGCCCATGCCGAAGGGGTCGTCCGCCGCGGCCGGCTGGCCGAAGGGGTTGGCCGGCGCGGCCACCGTCGGGGCCGCCGCCGGGACGCCCATATCGCCGAAGGGGTTGGCGGCGGGGGCCGGCTGCGCCATGGGGGCGGCGGCCGGCTGGCCGAAGGGATTGCCCGGCGTTGCGCCGCCGGCATCGCCGGTGCTCGTCGCCCCGCGGGACGGGAAGGTGTACAGGTACAGGTCTTCGACGCGCACGATGGTGTCGCGTTCGATGTCGAACCAGGTGTAGCGCACGCCGGCCGTAGCCGTCGGCTTAATGGGCGGCGTGGTGGAAACCACGCCGGACGCCGCGCCGTTGGGCATGCCGGTGGGCATCCCCACCATCCCGCCGCCGCCGGCGGTGGGGGTCGTCATCTTCGCGCCGCGCAGGCCGGGAGTGGTCGGTGTGGGCGAGGTGGCCAGGTCGGCCCCTTCGATGGGATCGATGTTCAACTCGGAGCGGATGCGCACCGTGCGCTTACCGTTGATGTATTCCAGCCCGTCCAGCGTGTTGTTGGCGCGCACCTGGGTGGCGCTGCGGTCGAGCAGGTCGACCACCACGCGCATCTGCGCCGTCCACTGATAGCCCACCGACACCGGCGTGGAGGGCAGCGGCAGGGTGATCTGCGACAGCGGCAGGAAGATGCGCTGGCGCAGTTGCGGGATGACGGAGAGTTCGCCGTACGGCGTCAGGGTATAGAGCGCGCTGGTGTCCGACTCGGGCACGTCGCTGATCTTCAGGCCGTAGTTGAGGGGCAGCGCGCCGTGCAGTTCCCGCAGCGAGGTGCGGATTTCGGCGTTGCCGTTCTGCTTCACCTCGATGATGTTGCGGCGGATCTGCGCGTCCAGGGTGGCGACGAGCGCCGGGTAGTCGTGGGCGCTCACCCCGAAGAGGGACCCTTCGCCGTGGACGAGGAAGTGATCGTCGCCACCGCCGTCGGGGAAGCGCAGCTTCAGGGAGAGGTTCGGCGGCATTTCCGTGTCCGCCAGCCCGTTGGCCACCGTCACCTTGACGGAGTTCTCGGCCACCTTGTTGCCGTCTTTGTCCATCCCGAGCACGCGCAACGTGTAGTCGCCGTCGGGATAGCGCAGCAGTTGCGTGTAGCGCGCGGGCAGCCCGTCCTTGCGCGTGGGGTCGATCTCCTGAAAGGCCTGCGTGTCCCAGGCGTAGGTGAGCTGCGCCGTCTCGTCGTCGGAGGCGGCCACGGTGGTGGCGTAGGCGAACTCGTCGCCGATGCGCAGCACCAGCGAGGCGATGGTCTTCTGCGCGATCATTTTGATATTGACCGTGCCGCGCACGCTGGCGGCGTCCAGCGGACGGGTGATGGTGATCGGGCCGGTGGGCACGTTATCGCCGGCGGCGGGGGCGTTAGGGCCGGGCGCGCCGAAGGGATCGGCCGCCGCCGGCACGCCGTTGGCGTCGCCCTTTTGCGCGGTGAAGTTGGCGATTTGGCTGGGGTTGGCATAGCCGGGAATAGCGGTGAGCCCCGCGCCCGTCGTGCCGACCTTCCACAGGCCTTTGCCCACCTGCGTGCCGACCTTGGTCGCGTTAAAAAGGATGGTGTCCGGCTGGTACCAGTTCACGCTGCGTCCGCCGGAGACCTTGCTGACGATCTTCTTGCCGCCGATGCCCATGTAGGGGATCACCCACAGGTCGGAGGTGCCGTCGTCGTTGCGCATCAGCGCGGCGATGCTCTGCCCGTCCGGCGCGTAGCAGGCGCCGAAGATGGCGGCGGAATCGCGGATGGGTATGGGCAGCCCGCCGCTGGTCATCACGCTGCGCAGCGCGGGTTTCGAGTTCACCAGGTCGATGTAGAGCAGGCTTTGCCCGTCGGGCTTCCACGCTGGGGCGGCGGTGTAGTTGATATCCGCCAGCACCTTCATCCCCGCGCCGTCGGCGCCGATGATGCGCAGCGTGGTCTTCTTTCCCGTGGTGTCGAAGGCGACATAGGCCAGCGTGCGGCCGTCGGGCGACCAGACGGGGAATTTATCGGTGGTATCGTCGTTCATCGTCAGTCGATGCGGTTCGCCCACCGCTTCGTTCTGATCGTTGAGGGGCCAGCTATACAGTTTATACTGGTTGCCGACCTTGGCGGCGAAGGCCAGCGTGTGGCCGTCGGGCGCCAGGGAGGGGGTGATGCGGGCGCCGGCCAACTCCTTGGTGTCGGTGTTCAGATCCTTCGGCTCCGAGCCGTCGGCGAACATCACCACGATATTGGTCGGGGCCGCGTGCAGACCATCCCGCTGGAAGGCGATGCGATCCTTCACATCTTGCGCGACGCCGCACGTCGCCCACGCCAGCAACATCGCCGCCAGCAGGGTGCACACACCGAGACGCTGAACCATCATCAACCTCCTTCGCCGTGGCGAAGCGGAACCGCGCCACACACGGTGACGCGAAGATACCATTCTCATTATACGGCGCATTGGCGCAGGATGCAATGCCCCGGTGAGAAGGTACAGGGGTGAGACGTGTCACGACGGCGGATTGTTCCCGCGGGCGGGGCTTATTTCGCGTTGGCGATCACCGCGGCGCCCGCGAGCAGCGCCTTTTCGTTGAGGGGGAGCAGGTGGCGGCGGCGCTCCGGCAGGGTGGCGCGCAGCGCTTCCAGCACCGAGGCGGGCTGCACCAGCGGGGTGAGGTGCAGGAAGGCGCCCAGCATCACCATGTTGGCGATATTCCCGTCGCCGATCTCCTCGGCCAGTTGTTGGGCGGGCACCGCGTAGCAGGGGATGTCGGTGCGGGCGAGGGCGGGGTCGACCAGCGAGCTGTTGAGGAGGAGCACGCCGGAGGCGCGCACCTGCCCCTGGTACTTCGGCAGCGACGGGCGGTCCATGATGATCGCCGTGTCCGCGGCGGCCACCACCGGCGAGCCGATGGGGGTGGCGGAGAGGATCACCGTGCAAAATGCCGGGCCGCCGCGCATCTCCGGCCCGTAGGCGGGGGTCCACACCACTTCGCGCCCTTCGTACAGCGCCGCCGCGGCCAGCGTTTGCCCCAGGCGCAGGACGCCCTGGCCGCCGAACCCGGCGATGATCATTTCGTGCTGCCGACCGGCCAGCGATGAGGTGGACGATGATTCCATGCAAGTCTCCCGAAAGTACTGTGAGCGTGGCCCGGGACGCGCGGCGTCCGGTTCCCCTTATCTCTTTCCCCTCGCCCGCGCGGATTCCTCTTCGCGCGGCGGGAAAGGGAGCGGGCCGGGGATATCCAGACGCACGAACGCGGCATCCGGCGGGGCCGGATGTCGCGCGGGGAGGATCGAGGGCGGCGTTACTCTTCCGGCACCACCACGTCGTTGAGCATCGACATCAGATTCGGCGTGCCTTGCTGGTCGATGAACATGGTTTCGATGCGCCAGCCTTCGAGGGCGAGCAGATCGAGCACATAGGACAAGCTCTCCAACGCGCGATGGCTGGGGCCGGGATTCGTCAGGTTCTGGCTGCCTTCGGAGGTCCAGAAGAACCACGCGTTGTGACCCTGGGTCAGGAAGCCGTGCTTGCGTACTGTGGCCATAGATGTGTTCCTTGCGCGAATCGATTCTAAGTTCTTTACCTTCGCCGTACCGGGGGGTTATCCTGCCGGGGAACGCGAGCCCAACAGGATATTTTCCATGTTTCCCCCCGCTTGCTCCACGTAGCGAGTATTTTTATACCTCCCGGACGATAAAATTTTTCTGCAAAGCGAGTTTGTGGTATTATACTGGTGATGGACGAGCGCTCGGACGTGGAATATGCTTCTCAGCTAGGCGAGCGCGTGGCTGCCGTGCGCGCGGAGGTGGCCGTCGCAGCGGCGCACGCCGGGCGGCGCGCCGAGGAGATCACGCTGGTGGCGGTGAGCAAGCTGCAGCCCGCGTCGGCCCTCGCCGCCGCGGTGCAGGCGGGCGTGACGGACCTGGGCGAGAACTACGTGCAGGAGGCGGCGGAGAAGTTTGCCGCCCTCGGCTGGGGTCCGGCGCCGGGCCGCGCGCCGGTGACGCGCCACTGCATCGGTCCGCTGCAGGCAAATAAAGTGCGCAAAGCGTTGACGTGGTTCGAGGTGGTGGAAACCCTCGATTCCGTGGCGCTGGCGGAGCGCATGGAGCGCATCGCGGGGGAGCTGGGACGCACCGTGCGCGCGCTGCTGGAAATAAATATCAGTGGTGAACCACAAAAAAGCGGTTTTTTTGCTGAGGAAGTAGAAGGGAACCTTGCGCGATTGGCGAAATGTTCCTCAATTCGGATTGAAGGCCTGATGACCATCGGGCGTTTTGACCCGAATCCGGAAGCGGCACGCGCCGATTTTCGTGCGTTGCGGCTCCTGCGCGATCGGTTGCAGGCCGTGGCGCCGCCTTCCATATTGTTGCATGCTCTGTCCATGGGGATGAGTCACGATTTTCCGGTGGCGATCGAAGAGGGAGCCACCATCGTGCGCGTCGGGACCCGCCTGTTCGGCCCCCGGCAGACCCCGTAATTACCGTACTATTTGTTGCCGTCCCGACGCCGTCGGGGCTCATGTCACGATCGCAGGAACACTCACAGCAGACGTCGCTGTAAGGAGGAGCATCTATGCAAGCCGCCACCAACCCGGTAAAACGCTTCTTCAGTTGGCTAAACGCCGAGGATGTGGACGACGAGATGGAACCCACTGAACCGCAAGCGCCTGCCCAGCCGGACGCACCTTCCCGTCGCCCGCAAGGGCAACCCACCCGCGGGCCGCTGCTGTTGCGCGGCACCAATACCGCCGGCGAAGGGGGCATGGAGATTCGTCACCCGCGCAGCCTGGAAGACCGCAACGCCGTCGGGTTGGACCTCAAGCAGCGGCGCATGGTCACGCTGGACCTGACCAAGCTGCCCGACACCGACGCCCGCTACTTCCTGGAGTTCATCTACGGCGTGGTTTTCGCGCTGGACGCCACTATCGAGAAGGTGACGGACGGCATCTACCTGCTGGCACCGCGCGGCATCAACGTGCGCAACGACAGTGAGGCGCTGGAGACCGCCGACGCCGTGGCCGAGGTCGCCCGTCCGGGCCGCCCGGGCCGCGCGGGGCAGGAAGAACTGTTCTGGTCGGCCCCGTAAGGCGCGCCGCATCAGGCACATGCACGCCCCGGGGATGCCGCCGCGTTCCCGGGCGTTCCCATTTCTGGGGAATCGGCAACGGGGGAGAGCGATGAAACTCACCATTATCGGCGTGGGAAAGATGGGCGAGGCGCTGGCGCGCGGACTGCTGCGCGCGGGGCTGGTCGCCGCGGGCGACGTGACGCTGTGCGACGTGGCGGAGGCGCACCTGCGCCGGGTGGCCAACGCGCTGGGGGCACATGCGTGCCCGGACAACGCCGCCGCCGTGCGCGAGGCCGACCTGGTAATCCTGGCGGTGAAGCCGAAGGACGTGGCGGCGGTGTGCGCGGAAATCGGCCCGGCGCTGCCCGCGGACGCGGCGGTGCTGAGCATCGCCGCGGGCATCCCCCTCGAGAAAATCACGGAGGCGCTGGGGCACGAGCCGGCGCTGGCGCGGGCGATGCCCAACACCCCCGCGCTGGTAAATGCGGGCGCCTTCGGGCTGAGTTTCAACGCGCGCGCCGGTGACGCGGTGCGCCGCATGGTGCGTGACCTGCTAGCCCCGCTCGGGGTGGTGGAGGAAATGCCGGAGGCGTTGCTCGACGCCGTCACCGGGCTGTCGGGCAGCGGGCCGGCCTACGTGGCGCTCTTCATCGAGGCGCTGGCCGACGGCGGCGTGCTCGCCGGGTTGCCGCGCGCGCAGGCCCTGCGCCTGGCCGCGCAGACGGTCTACGGCACCGCGAAGATGATTCTCGAGACGGGCGACCACCCCGCCGTGGTGAAGGACGCCGTATCCTCGCCGGGCGGCACCACTATCGCCGGCATCGCCGCGCTGGAGGCCGCGGGCTTCCGCGCCGCCGCCATCGCCGCCGTCTCCGCCGCCACCGCCCGCTCCAAGGAGCTGGCGAAGGGGTGAACGCCGGTAGGAGGGAAAAGTCGGGACTGCCACCACTTTTTTCGCCACCGTGAGCGACGTCTGACATTCAGGTATGGAAAAGTAGTGGCTGTCCCGACTTTTCCCGGGGAACAACAGACAGTGGAGCTGCCATGCCGGACATCACACCGAACGACATCGTCAATAAAGAATTCCGCCGCAAGTTTCGCGGCTACGGCACCGACGAGGTCGACGACTTCCTGCAGTCGGTGTCGGACAGCCTCTTTCACGCGCTGGAGGAGCACAAGCGCCTGCGCGAGCAGCTCGAGGAGTCGCGCAACCAGCTCAAGCAGTATCAGCAGACGGAAGAGTTGATGAAGAACGCCCTGATGCTGGCGGAGCGCACCGCCGGCGAGGTGCGCGCTTCGGCGCAACACGAGGCGGAACTGATCCGCCGCGAGGCGGAGGACCGGCTGGGCCGCGAGCGCGAAACGCTGACCGAAGTGCTGCAACTGCGCCACCGCATGATCGCCGAATTGCGCGGCGTGCTGCAGTCGCAATTGGCACTGCTGGAGACGCAGGATGCACGGCTGGACGCCGCGACGGCGCCACGCGCGGGAAACGAGGCGCGTTGACATGTGCGACAGCGATCCCAACGAGGCACAGGACGTTCCGGAGGATCGCACCCCGCCGCCCGCCCCCGTCGCGCCCCCCGCGCCGGTCGAACCCACCGAGCCGCGCTGGATGCTCATGGCGGGCATCATCGTCTTCTGCGGCCTGCTGGTGCTCACCTGGTGGCGCAACAACGAGCGCCTGGGCGGCACCGAGTCCTTCTCGTCCGCCATCTCGGCACGCTCGCGCACCTACCTCGTCGAGGGGCGCTATTATCTGCATCTGCGCGGCAATCTGCCCCACGGGTTGGAAGGGCTGGGCGATCCGGCGGCACTACGCAACGACGCCCGCGATGCCGCCGGGGAGTGGAAAGAACTGGCGCAGCAGGAAAGCGACCAGCCGGACAGCGGCTTTCACTGGATGGACGCCGCCGGCCTCTTCGCGTTGGCCAACGACCCGGCGGCAGCGCGGCAGGCGCTGATCGCGGCCCGCAAGGTGAACCCTGCCCGCGCCGCCGTGTATACCGATCTGCTGCCACTGGTCGGCAACACAGCCGGCCCGCTCTCCCCCGCGGCGAGTGCCGCGGTGACGCGCACCTCCGTCGGGTCGGTGTGGCTGGCGCGCGCCGCGCTGACCGCGCACCATCCCGCGGCCGCGCGCGACATCCTGGAGCCCGCGGCCCGCGCCGCCGTGCGCGTGCTCGGTGTCAATGGCGGCATTGCGCTATTGGGGCTGCTCATCGTCGCCGCCGCGCTGGTGCTCTCCCTCGTGTATCAAACGCAGATCAACGCCACCTTCGCCCATCTCGACACGCCGACTCCCGCCACGCCGTGGGGCATCGGGCTGGCGCTCACGATGATCGGCGCGCTCTTTCTCGGCCAGTCCCTGCTCACCGAGCTGGTGGTCGGCGCGTTCAAGCTCACCTCGTCGCTGCACGTCATTGCCGTGGGCGTCGGGGCGGAAATCCTCCTCGCCGTGCTCCTCGTCGGCCTTTTCGGCGCCCTCTACGGGCGGCACGCGTGGGATCTCACCGTGGTGGGGTGGCGGCGCGTGCGCGGCGGAGCGCAGTACGGGCTGCTCACGCTGATCATCACGCTGCCGCTGGTCTGGTTGGCGGCGCTGCTCTCCGCGTCGCTCTTCCACGAGCACGACGGCACGCACCCGATCATCCCCTTCCTGTTCAGCGCGCGGAGCATCTGGGTACTGCTGGGATTGGCCTTTATGGCGCTGGTGATGGCGCCGGTGATCGAGGAGACCTTCTTTCGCGGCATCCTCTTTCCGGCGTTGGGCGCGCAACTGCCCTTCTGGCAGGCGGCGCTGGTAAGCGGCATCCTGTTTTCCGCCATCCACGGGCAGCTCGCGGCGCTGCTGCCCATCGCCGTACTGGGGGTGGCGTTCGCCTTTCTCATGCGCCGCACGCAGACGTTGTGGGCTTCCGCCACGGCGCACGCGGCGTTCAATGCCCTCTCGACGCTCATCGCGCTGTTGACCTCGTGGGCGTTGCACGGCCCGGGGAGTTAACCATGGAACCGACCACGGATCAGCCATCCGCCGAGACCCCACTTGCGCCCCCCCTTGTGGGGGCGCCGTTGCGCGTGCTCTTTGCCGGCGGCGGCACGGGCGGGCATCTCTCCCCCGCGCTCGCCGTCGCGCAGACGCTGCAGGCGCAACACCCGGACGCGGCGATCCTCTTCGTGGGCACGGCGGACCGCATCGAGGCGCAAAAGGTGCCCGCGGCGGGTTTCGCTTTTCGCACCATCAGCGTGCACGGGCTGGCGGGCAAGTGGTCGGCGGGGGGCATCGCCAAACGCCTGCGCGGCGTGCTGGAGCTGGCGAGCGGCCTGCCGCTGTGGCAGGCGCTGGGCATCGTGTGGGGCTTCAAACCGGACGTAGTGGTGGGCACCGGCGGTTACGTATGCGGGCCGGTGCTCTTTGCCGCGTGGCTGGCGGGCGTGCCCGCGCTGCTGGTAGAGCAGAACGAAGAGATCGGCCACACCAGCCGGCTGGCGTCGCGCTTTGTGAAGCTGGCGGCAGTGATCAGCGAGGCCTCGGGCGCCTTCTTCCGCGCACGCGGGCTGCGCACGGAGGTGGTGGGGAATCCCGTGCGCCCGGCGGTGTTGGCCACCACGCGCGAGGCGGGTATCACGGCGCTGGGGCTGGAGCCCGACCGTCTGACGCTGGCGGTGGTGGGGGGCAGCCTGGGCAGCGGGGCGATCAACGACGCGCTGGCCGGCGCGCTGGCGGGGCTCGCGGGCGAGCGCTGGTTCTGCGACGGTTGGCAGGTGGTGCACGTGACGGGGCCGCAGCGCGGCGGCGGGCTGCCGCCGGAGACGGTGCGCCACCTCGGGGTGACCTACACCGCCGTGCCCTTCCTCGACAATATCCATGACCTGCTCGCCGCGAGCGACGTGGTGGTGACGCGCGCGGGCGGCACCTTCCTGGCGGAGATCGCCGCGCGCGGGGTGCCGATGATCATTATCCCCTGGGCGGGCGCGGCGGATGACCACCAGACGCGCAACGCCCGCCCCTTTGCGGACGCCGGCGCGGCAGCGGTGATTACGGATGCCGACCTCACCGCCGACACCCTCGGCGCCGCCCTGCACGCCATCTTGCCCGACCCGGGCCGCCGCGCGGCGATGGCCGCCGCGTGCCGCGCGCTGGGCCGTCCCGACGCCGCCCGGCAGATCGTCGGCTTCGTGGAAGCGCTCGCCCGCGCGCGGCGGTAGCCAGCCAGGCCGATAACCGCTATACTCAGTCTACCTGGCTGTCTGGAGGGGCAACGATGACAGCAACCGACCCGCACGCGCAGGCGCATCCTGCCTTGGATGCTACTGCCGCACTACAAATCGTCGAGCAACTGCAGCACGTGATCTACCGCACCGACCGTGACGGGCGGATCGTCTACTGCAACCACGCCTGGAGCGCGCTGACCGGCTTTGCGCCGGAGGAGACGCTGGGGCGCCCCGCCCTCTCCTTCGTCGTGCCGGACGATCAGGCCCAGCTCGCCGCGAAACGTGACGTCATGCTGCGCGGTGCGGTGGCCAGCACGCGCCACCGCACCCGGCTCCTCCACCGCGACGGCCACGAAGTGTGGATCGAAGCAAGCATCCAACTGCTGCGCGATGACGCCGGCAACCTCGTCGGCACCTTCGGCACCCTCATCGACCTCACCGAACAACAACACCTTATCGAGAATTTGCACCAGCGCGACGAGCAGGAGCGGCGCTTCCAACAGGCGCTGCTCGCGCTGCACGAGATCCGCAACGTCCTCAGTCGGGCGGAGGACCTGGACGCGCTGTGCCGGCATGCCGTCGCACAAGGCATCACGCGCCTCCGCTTCGACCGCCTGTCCATCTGGCTCACCGCGGGCGCGGGCGAAATTCGCGGCACCTACGGCACCGACGAAACCGGACAGGTGCGCGACGAGCGCGCTACGCGGCTGGCCGTGTCTGTCAACTCGGCGATGGGACGGGTGCTCTACGCACGCGAACACCTGGTGTCCGAGGAAGACGGCGCCATCTTCAACCATATCGGGCAAACCCTAGGCGCCGGCGCGCACATCATCGCCGCCATCTGGGACGGTGAAGAGATGCTCGGCGCGCTGAGCATGGACACCTTCTTGTCGCGGCAACCCGTGACGGAATACGATGGCGAGCTGCTCGAACTCTACGCGGCGACCATCGGCCATCACATCGTGCAGTGGCGCACACAGGAAGCGCTGCGCCGCGGCGAGGCGGAGTATCGGCGCCTCTTCAACACCATGACCGAGGGCGTCGCGGTGCACGAGATGCTCTACGACGAGGCGGGGGGTCCGACGGACTACCGCTTCCTTGAAATCAACCCCGCCTTCGAAGCGCTGACGGGGCTGCAAAAGGAGCACGTGATCGGGCGCACCGTGCGCACGGTGATGCCGGACATCGAGCAGGCGTGGATCGACCGGTATAGCGAAGTGGTGCGCACGGGTCAATCGGTGACCTTCATGATGTTTTCGGCACCGCTGGGGCGGCACTACGAGGTAGTGGCCTTCTCCCCCGCGCCGGGGCAATTCGCCACGCTCTTTCTGGACGTCTCCGAGCGCATCTACGCGGAAGAAAACCGCCTGCAATTGGAAGAGCAACTGCGCCAGGCGCAGAAGATGGAGGCGGTGGGGCGGCTGGCGGGCGGCATCGCCCACGACTTCAATAATTTGCTCTCCCCCATCCTGGGCTATGCCGACCTGGTGCTGCTCGACCCCACGCTTCCCCCCGCGACGCAGGAGCAGGTAACGCGGATCCGTGACGCCGCCCAGCGCGCGGCCAGCCTCACGCGGCAGATGCTCGCCTTCAGCCGCAAGCAGGTGCTGGAGATGCGTCCGCTGGCGCTGGCCGCCGTGGTAGACGACTTCGCCCCCATGCTGCAGAAGCTTATCGGCGAGGACATCCTGCTCGCGGTAACCTGCGCGCCGGACGCGTGGTACGTGGATGGCGACGCCACCCAGGTGCAACAGATTTTGATGAACCTGGTCATCAACGGTCGCGACGCCATGCCGCAAGGGGGCACGCTGCTGCTGGACGTGCAGCACGTGACGGCCACCGCGGAGCTGTGCCGCACGCTGCCCAGTCTGACGGAAGGCGACTACGTGCAACTGAGCGTCACCGACACCGGCGTGGGCATGGACCCGGCGACGCGGGAACGCATCTTTGAGCCCTTCTTCACCACCAAGGAAGTGGGGCGCGGCACCGGGCTGGGGATGTCCACCGTCTATGGCATCGTGCAGCAACACCGCGGGGCGATCACGGTGGAGAGCCACCCGGGCGCCGGCACCACGGTGCGCGTGCTGTTGCCGCGGGGCGCCGACGCGCCGGCGGCGGAGCACGCGCGCCCGCACGCGGCCCTGCCGTCCGCCCCCGCGCAGACCACCCTGCTGCTGGTAGAGGACGACGCCATGGTGCGCGCGCTGGCGCAGGAGCAGCTCGCCGGGGCGGGGTACCGGGTGCTGACGGCGGCGAACGGCGCGGAGGCGCTGGCGCTCTGCCGGCAGACCGCGGCGACGATCACGCTGCTCGTCACCGATGTCATCATGCCCGGCCTGAACGGTAAAGAACTCTTCGAACAACTCAGCATCACGCGCCCCGCCCTGCGCGTGGTGTATATCTCCGGTTACTCCGACGATATCCTCGGTCACCAGGGCGTCCTGACCCCCGGCACCCACTTCATCGCCAAACCCTTCACCCTGCACAGCTTCCTGCGCGTGGTGGAGGGGGCGCTGCGGTAATGGCGGGTAGTCTGAACCTTGATTCGTCGGATTACCGGATGACCTTGACGACGTGTTATCGCTTCTCGGCGGAGCGTACCTAAATCAAGGTAATCCGGTAATCCGACGAATCAAGGTTCAGACTACCCCCGCCTCCTCCGGTACAAAGCGGATCGCCAGCAGCGTCATGTCGTCGTGCGGGGGGTTGCCGCGCATGTGGGTGAGCACGGCGTCGTAGATGTTGGCGGCGATCTCCTCGGCGCTCAGGTGCAGGCCCACGGCGGCTTGCACGCGGCCTTCCAGGCTGTCGTAGCCGAACTCCTCCCCGTCGGGGCTGCGCGTCTCGGTGATGCCGTCGGTGTACAGGCACAGCGTGTCGCCGGGGTGCAGCGTTTGCGTTTCGGTGGGGTAGGTCGCGTGTTCGTCCACCCCCAGCACCAGCCCGCCGGTCTCCAGCAATACGGTGTTGTAGGTGGTGCCGCGCACGAAGACGGGCGGGTCCTGCCCGGCGTTGGCGTAGGTCAGCCGGTGCGCGTTGATGTCGATGACGATGATGCAGGTGGAGATGAACATCTCCGGTTGCAGCAGCGGGTAGACGATGCGGTTCACCTGCGCCAGCATTTCCCCCGGGTCTTCCCACACCTGCGCGGCGGCGAGGAAGGCGGATTTGAAGAGGGGCAGCTTGAGCGCCCCGCGGGAGTGCTTGCCGGAGACGTCGGCGATGACGATCACCGCCCGCCCCGGCACCGGGGAGACGATGTCGTAAAAGTCTCCCGCTCCCTCCTGCAGCGCGGGGCGCCAGCGCGCGGCGATGTCCAGCCCCGGCACCCGCGGCGTCTCCGTCGGGATGAGCATCTCGTAGACTTCCTGCGCGGCGCGGAAACGCTCCTGGTATTGCGCCAGCAGCACTTGCGAGCGCGTCCACTGCTCCCGCTCGCGCTTGTGCGTGTCCACCAGGTAGCCGGTGACCAGCGCCACCAGGAAGACGAAGGCCACGTCGCGGTAGAGGGCGTCGATGAGGGCGAAGGGATCGTTGCCGCTTACGTGAAAGAGCACCGCCAGGTAGAGCACGGTGATGAGCCCTGCCGACGACAACGCGCCGGGCACGGCGAACCACAGGGCAGAGATGATGATGATGATGTAGTAAAAGGGGAAGAGCGGCGACCCGACGTGGGTGGGGCCGGCGCTCCAGGTGAGATAGACCCACGTGGTGACGAGCAGCGTGTCGGCCACCACCATGAAGACGCGCAACCCGCGCACGTGGATGCGGCGTGCGGCGATGATGAAGGTGACCAGGTTGTAAACGATGGCCCCGAGCACGCTGACGCGCATCGCCAGACGTGTGACGACGGTGGCGCCGAGAATAAACGGCGCCAATACGGCGAGTATGATGAGTGCCGTCCGCACGATGGTAACGACCAGGTCGGATTCCTGTTGCAACGCATGGGTCGTGGTGCGCACGGGCGGCACGGGCTGTGTGTCCTGATGTGCCATGCGGGAGGCCGGGAGTCTCGCCCGGCACGTCAACCTCCGATGTACAATAATCGTATTTCTTCACTTCGGTACCCGCCGCCGGATTCCTGTTTTTCCCGCACGCCGCCTTTTGGTCACCGCCCCTTCCCTTTACGGCAATCCGGCGTATAATAAGAAATCGGGAGGATGGGCACGATGCGTTACCTCGGCCTATTGCTGCTCCTCATCTGCGCCGCCGGATGGGCGGCGCCCCCTGACGCGCCGGAGAAGGCGTTCGGAGAGGCGTTGTACCGGATGCACCTGGCGGCGCTGGATGACGTCGATCCCTTCGGGAATTACCTCTTCGACTTCGAAAACGGTATGCCCGACCTGGAACCGGATCTCAGTGCCACAGGATGCCTGCAGCGGGAAGATGCCGTGCAAATCCTGTTGCGCGTCATGGAGGAGTATCCCGGAACCCCCCCAGGCGCGTCGAGCGCGTTTCTGGGTGGCGATGGGACTGGCATACACGTGCAATTTCGCGGCGGCCGGTGCGTGGCTGAATCAGGCCGTTGCGCCCGGCGGCGAGAAACGGTATACCTTCAGTCGATTTCAATTGGCAGTGATGGCGGCATCTTCATATCACGCGTTGCAATGTGGCCGACCATTGATGCCTGAAACGGTGCTCTTCGCGGACGCCGGCCTGCTAAACGAGAATACCGATGGCTTGCCCCCCCACCATTCCCCGCTCTACGCTTTCCAGGTGGCCTGGAATCGCGAACATGCCACGCCAACGGACCATATCGGCGATCACCTGTTGCTGCCGAACTCTCCCCAGGCACCAATGCCCGAAATGACGGGCTCGCTGGGGCAGGACTCGTCGGGAGATGATAGCGTCTCGTCTGCGCCGGCGCCGCTGCGGTTGCCATTGCCCGATCTGATGGACGATACGCCGGACACAGTGGTGACCTGCGTGAGGTGAACAGGGAGATCATATGCGAGGATTTCTAATCTGCGCCGTATTGCTTCTCGCCGCCGCTGCGTGGGCGGGGGAGATTGCGCCGCTGGCGCTGCAGGATGACCATTTCGCCCCCTGCGATGCGGCGGTGGCGGCGCGGTGCGCGCAGTTGCCGGCGGCTACGGCGCCGCTGTCATCCCTGCCGGCTCCGGCGGCGCCGGTGGGGTTGGCCTCCGCGGTGCCCAACATGCTGGCGCAGGTGGTTGACATGCGCCGGGAGTTGCAGGACGACCTGGGGGTGATCGACACGGCGCAGCTCTTCCTCGACCGCTACTCCAACAATGCCCACGCGCCGGACATCGCGCGCCGGTTAGCGGAAGCCTATGTGCACCTGGGACGATACGCCGAAGCCGCCGCCGTCGGTAAAGAATGGGGCATAACGGTTGACGGCCTCCCGCTCAACAAGAAAACCGGCGGCGCGCGGCCGGCTACCCCGTTGACGCTGGTGCCCAGCGCGGACACGACGCCCGTCGACCACGACGTGCCTGCGATTGCATTGGCGATTCACTACTACTTCACTTTTCAGCAGCGGTACCCGGAGAACGACCTCGCCGATGATGCATTATATTGGGCGGCTACAGCGTATGCGAAACTTGGACTTGTCGATCAGGCGGAGGAAATTCTGGAAAAGTCATTAGCGCTTTACCCAAATGGTGACATGCATACATACACAAAGCGGTTGTATGAACAACTCACCACAAGGTTTGGTTCTCCTGAACCGGTTTTTTGACACACCGCCCCCCGGCGATTCCGCCGGGGGGGCGTTTGTTACACCAGCTTCGCCGTGAGGGTGATCTCCGGCACGGCGGCGAGGGCTTTGGAGACGGGGCAGCCGACTTTGGCGGCGGCGGCGATCTCCTGGAATTTGGCGTCGTCGATGTTGGGCACCTCGGCGTCGCAGACGAGGGCGATCTTCGTGATGCCGAAACCGCCCTCCACTTTGTCGACGGTCACGCGCGCCTGGGTGTGCACGCGGGTGGGGGGGAAGCCGGCATCGGCGAGCATGGCGGACAGCGCCATGCTGAAGCACCCCGCGTGGGCGGCACCGAGCAGGCTCTCCGGGTTGGTGCCCGGGGCTTCTTCAAAACGCGAGCCGAAGGAATACGCGCCGGTGTAGGCGTCGAACTGCATGTCGCCGACCCCCGTGCGCAAATCCCCCCGCCACTCGGCATCAGCCGTGCGTACTGGCATATCATCCTCCTCATCCGGTGAGCCACCGGTCAATAAGCTGTATTACCGTTCTTCCACCGATCTCCTGTAGGGAAACGTGGACATTGGGGAGGACGGGGAGAAACCACAGATTTCACAGATTTTCACAAATGTTTGGGGAACTACCGGGGACAGGTGATGGTTTTGGCAACCGGTTATCCCTACTATTTGGCCTGTATTATCCTGAGCAGGTCGTCGTCCTTCTTCTCGGTTTTGCGAAGCAGAAAAAATCTGTGAAAATCTGTGAAATCTGTGGTTTCGTCCCCGCCCCCCTTGTGCGAGCCTCACCCCCGCAAATAATACACCCACAGCGCCACGACCTCGCGGGCCATGAGGGCGTGGATGCCGTAGAGGGGGCAAGGTTCTTCGGCGGGGACGGTGAAGACGGTCCAGCCGGCGCGCTGGTAGGCGAGTTTTACGCGCGGCAGGTGGTAGAAGTGGCTGACGGCGATGACATGCACCACGCCGTAGTGCTGGAAGATGGGCACGGTGTCCTGCACCGTGGCGCGCGTGTCGAGGCCGTGGTAGTCCATCACGATGGCGTCGGCGGGCACCCCCAGGCGCAGGGCCTCGGCGCGCATGGCCTGCGCCTCGTAGATCGCCCCGTCGCCCGGGCCGCCGGAGAAGATGAGCAGCGGGGCGTACCCCTGCTGGTAGAGGCGCGCGGCGGTGTCGGTGCGGTCGCGCAGCGCCTGCGAGCAGGAGCCGTCGGCATACGCCCGCGCGCCGAAGACCACGATGGCATCGGCGGGGCGGCGGTAGTCGGTGCGCCCGTAGCAGTTCATCTGCGCCAGCGGAAAGCCGATCAGGCAGGCGCAGACGGTTAGCAGCAGCACCCCGCGCGGCGCGGGTGTCGCCGTCGGCTCCCGCGGGGGTGTCTCGCACAGTACCAGCCACAACGCGCCCGCCACCAGCAGCGAGAAGGGCACGCGCGGCCCGGCGTTCAGCACCCCGGTCGCCAGCAGGATGTAGTAATGCGCGGCGTTTGCCACCGCCATCACCAGCAGACCCCACAACAGCCCGCGCGTCACCCGGCGGCGCGTGGGCGATGGATACGGTGCCGCGCCGAACGCCAACAGGCACCACGCCGCGGCGAGCAGCACCAGCCGCGCGGCCCACAGGGGCAGCGGGTGCAGGTCGATCCACCACAGGTTGGCGTCAAAGCCGCCGCGCCCCCAGTCGCCCAGGATGTTGAGCAGCGAAAAGACCCCCAGGAAGAGCGCCACCCCGCGCGCCGCCTGCAACCGCCATGCCGCCACCACGGCCCACGCCGTTGTCCCCGCGCCCCGCGTGGGAGGGATCACCGTCTCGAGATGCGACGCGATGTGCATACCGACATCATCCCACCCCGCGATTAGCGCACCGTGACGGGATGATTACAGCGGGATGAAAAAAGTGCGTACCGCCGGCAGTACCGTTCATGAGTCGTCCCGCGCTCTCGCGCGGCCCTCACCCCAGCCCCTCTCCCAGCGTGGAGAGGGGCTCTGACGGATGCGGACGTTTGAACGGTATTGCGTACCGTCGGCAGTACAAAAAAGCAGAGGGCGCGCACTTCGCACCCTCTGCTTGAATCTCAAATCCTGAATCCTGAATCCCGTCCTACCGCGATTTTTTCTTGCGCTGGGCCTGGGCCTTTTCGCGGCGCTGGCGCATCTGGTTCACGCGGGGCTCCAGCGACGAGCGCAGCTCTTCCATCTGCGTGTTGAACTCGTCGATCGAGCCGGGCAGGCCGGGCTGGCCCTTCATCTCCTGCAGCATGGCAGGCAGCATGGGGTCGTTTTTCGCCAAGGTCAGCGCGCGGCTGGCGGCGCTCATCGCTTCCGGAAACTTCTGCGCACTGTTCAGGAACATGGCGCGCATGAATTGGGTGTAGGCATTCTCCGGCGCGTTCTTCATCAGGTCTTCCATGCGCATCACCGCTTCCTGCGTGCGTCCGGCGGCCATCAGGGTCCCGAGCAGCTTCAGCGTGTCCTCATGCCCTTTGAAATACTTTTGGAACTTGTATAGCTTGTAGAGCTGCGGCCCGACGGTCAGGCCGATGCCCGCCAGCAGCACCACCAGCAAACCGGTGACGATGCTCCCCGCGAGCACGTTCACGTGGTAGAGAAAGATAATCAGCCCGACGAGCACCAGCACCGCCAGCCCGATCAACGTATACATCAGCCAGCGCGGCATAGGAGTTTTCATGTGTCAGCCATCCATTTGGGTGAAATGTCCGTGCGCCCACCGAGCGCCCCGCTATTATACACAAAGCGAGGCGAGTGTGCGACCCCTGCGGGGGACGAGGTTGAAACCACAGATTACACAGATTCTCACAGATTTGAGGGGGGTTGGCGGCCGGTGCGGTCGATGACAGGCCTAATTCGGACAAGGAAGGGCAGCGCTCTATCACCCAGTCGTGTCACGCAGGCATGAAATCTGTGAAAATCTGTGAAATCCGTGGTTTCCAATCCCGTTACAACTGCACTGGCGCCAGGTCGGAACGCCACCAGGGTTGCGCGAGGTAGCCGGCGATGGTGCGGTAGTCGGCGGCGGTGCGGGCCAGGTCCGCCTGCGCGGGCTGCACGTCGGCGATAAGAGCCAGGGTGGCCTCGTCGCCTTGCTGCGTGGTATACCCGCGCAGGGTGAAGGTTTTCACCGAACGCGTGGTGTCCAGCCCGGCCCAGATGAGGTTGAAGCCGATGTAGAGGAGCGCCTGCTTGGCGGTGAGGGAGGATTGCGTGCGCGGGATGGTGAAGTCGATCGTCGCGGTGGCGGAACGCGGGTCCAGCGACAGGCTGCGCAGCGTGGCGTAGGGCGCCTTCTCCTTCAGCCGGTGCTGCAGGGCCACCTGCAGTTGCCCCGTCTGCCGCGCCACCTCGTCCGCGCTCATCTGCGTGTCGGTCACCGGATATGGCGCCACTTCGGCCCCGGGGCCGTTATTTACGATCGGGGGCGGGTTGGGGTCCTTTTTGATGACCCGTTTGCCGTTTTCTTGTGTCACGATCAGCCCCGGCAGGCCGTCGATGCGCGTGCCGCCGCCTTCGATCTTATCCGACGGTGGGGGGCTGACACGCGGGGTGGCGGATTCCGGCGTGGGATCGGCCACTGTGGCGGAGCCGGCATTCGCCTCGGTGCCCGTTGACGGATCCATGGCGGGATCTGTGGCGCGCGAGGGCTGCGGCATCGGCTTCGTCGGCACGTCGGCGGTGCGTTGCGCGTGCCCGGCCGGCCCCAGCAACAGCAGCAACCCGACCGCCATCGCCAGCACGGTGCAGGCGATCACCACGTGGATGGGTTGAATCCCCATGAGGAGATTGCGACGCGGCGCCGGTGGGGCCGCGGGTTGATACTGTGCGGCGGGCGGGCCGTTGGGGTTGAGGGCAATGGCGGCCGTCTGGTCGGCCTCCTGGCGTACGCCGCGAAAGACGCGGTCGATCATCTCGTCCAGCTTGCGGCGGTCGGCGGTGTTGGCAGGGTTGAGCTGCACCGCCAGCTTATACCACCCCAGCGCCTCGCGGTAGTCCTCCTGCTCGCGGTAGATATCGCCCAGCAGCGACGGGGCGGCGGCGTTGGTGGCGTCCAGGTTGAGCACGCGCGTGCACAGGGCGATCGCTTCGTCGGTCTGGCCTTGCAGGCGCAGCAAGTGCGCCTCCGACAGCAGGCGCTCGATGTCGGCGTGCGACGCGGAGACAGCGGAGAGCTGCAAGGGCGCTCCGCATTTCTCACAATAATAGCTGCCGTCCTGCAGGGGACTCCCGCACTTGGCGCACGCACTCACGGCACGATCCCTCGATGTCGCGTTGAAAGTCTATTTCTATCTTTCAACTAAAACCGAAATACCCCTCCCGTTGCGCCGCAAAACGCCGCCGATGCGGTGGGGGCACGATTCCAGGTGCGCGTCCCGGTTGACGCCGTCCCGTTTCTTCGCTATGGTATCGCCATGACACCCACTGTTCCCACGCCGGAGGAGTATCTGGTCGACTACAGCCCGTTGCGCCCGGCGCAGTTGACGCTGCGCGTGGCGGACGACCGGCCGGGCTGGGGTCCGCGCGACGTGGCGCGGCGGGTGCGCGACACGCTATCGGCATTGCGGGGGGACCAGAACGACCGGCGTGCCGAGAAGGCGTGGCGCGCGATGGATTGGGCGGTGACCCTCGACGGAGTGTGCGATTACCTGACCGCGCTCTGGCGGGATGACCCGCTGCGTGAATTCGAATACCCCTTCCTGGCGCGCGCGCTGCACCACAGGGAAGTCACCCCGCGCGTCATCGTCGACCTGGGCGGCGGGTTCAGCTACTCCACCGTGGTGCCCCTGCTCTTCCACTTCCCCGGCGCCGACATCGTCTCCGTGGATGTGATGCACCACCGCCACACCTCGAAATACGGCGTGCGCTACGTGCAGGGCGATTGTATGCACGCCCCGCTGCCCGACGGCGGCGCCGACGTGGTGGCCCTCATCTCCACCCTCGAGCACGTGGGCCTGGGACGCTACGGCGACCCGCTCGACGTGGACGGCGACCGCAAAGCGATGGCCGAGGCGCACCGCCTGCTCAAACCCGGCGGCCACGTCATCCTCACCGTACCCTACGGCTACCCCACCGTGGTCTTCAACCGCCACCGCATCTACGACGACGGCCGCTTCGCCCTCGTCACCGCGGGTTTCACCCCGGTACAGCTCGCCTACACCCTCCACCACCACCCCGCTACCCGCGAAGCCTGCGACGCCGAGTTCGTCCACAAATCCCCGGACATCACGGGGGGGATTATGGCGTTGTTGCGCGCGGTCTGAACCGAGAGTGGCGGGGCTCCCGCCCACTTCCAGACTGCAAGTGGTATCCAACCGCCTGCAACGTTCCGCCATCAAGGCAATCCTTGAATCCCCAAAATCCCGGTTCAGACAACTCAGCAGGAATCCTCCGCGCCAACGGGAAGTTAACGGTACTTGTCTGGAGGTGACCCATGTCTCATTTGCTCCCCATGGTATTGGCGGCCCTGGTGCTGGTGGCGGTGTTGCCGGTGTTGGCGGACGAACGCGCCGACCTGCAAGCGTGGGTGACCTCCGCGTGGCTGCAGCAGACGCCGCCGGCGACAGAGGCGCACGCGGGATTAACCGTGCACCGGCAGGACTACGGCACGTTGCAGCTCAATCAGAGCGTGATGAAGACGCCGCTGAAGATCGGGGCCGTCGACTACGCGCATGGACTGGGGACGCATGTGGTGAGTGAGATTCTCGTCACGCTGCCCGGGCCGGGGGCGACCTTTACCGCCGACGTGGGCATCGACAACAACTACGACACCAAAGGCGTGCACGGCAGCGCCATCTTCGTCGTCGAGGTGGCGGGCAAGGAGGCCTTCCGCTCCGGCATCTGCAAGGGCGGCGAGGCGCCGGTGCCGGTGAAGGTGGCATTGAACGGCGCGCGGAGCTTCATCCTGCGCGTCATCGACGACGGCGACGGCCCGGACTATGACCAGTCCGACTGGGCCGCGGCGTCCGCTACACTGGCCGACGGCACGGTCGTGCTGCTGGATGCGCTGCCGCTGCTGCAGGATACGCAGACGGGCTTTGCGACGACGCTGCCGTATAGCTTCATCTACGACGGCAAGGCGTCCGACGGTTTGCTCGCCGGGTGGACGCGCACGGTGAAGCAGCGCACCCCCGCGCCCGGCGTGGAACAGGCGCTGCTCACCTGGCACGACCCCGGCACGGGCCTCGAAGTGGCGGCCACGGTGACGCAATACGCCGACACGCCCACCGTCGAGTGGGTGCTCACCTTCACGAACACGGGGAAGGCCGACACGCCGATCCTGGAGCACATCCTGCCCCTCGACCTGCGCGCGGTAGTACCCAAAGGCGAGGTGATCCTGCACGCCGCCCACGGCAGCCAGTGCAACGCCGAGGACTTTCTGCCCCTCGACCAGGCGGTTGCCAACGGGCGCTTCACCATGGCGCCTAACGGCGGGCGCTCCTCCGACGGCCGGCTACCCTACTTCAACCTGGAATGGCCGGGCGGCGGGTTGGCGGGGGCCATCGGGTGGTCCGGCCAGTGGAGCTTCGCGCTGGAGCGCAACGAGCAGGCGCTGCACCTGCAGGCGGGGCAGGAGTTGACGCACTTCACGCTGCACGCGGGTGAGTCGGTGCGCACGCCGCGCATCCTCCTCGTCGCCTGGCAGGGGAACGACCGGATGCGCGGGCACAACCTGCTGCGCCAGGTGACGCTGGCCCACTACACGCCGCGGGTCAACGGCGAGATTCAACTGCCGCCCATCACGCAGAACACCTGGTTCGCCTACAACGAAGGCAACCTGACGAACGAGGAGAACCAGCTCAAGGCCATGCAGTCGATGGCGGCCCTCGGCGTGGAGGGCTACTGGCTGGACGCCGGGTGGTTCGAGGGCGGCTGGCCCAACGGCGCGGGGAGCTGGGTGCCGAAGAAGGAGGCCTTCCCCAACGGCCTGAAGCCCCTCGGCGACGCCGCGCACAAGCTGGGCATGAAGTTCGTGCTCTGGTTCGAGCCGGAGCGCGTTACCAAGAACAGCCGCATCGCCAAAGAGCATCCGGAGTGGGTGTTGTGGGCGAAGGAGAACGACGGCTGGGGGTCGCTGCTCGACCTGGGCAACCCCGACGCGGCGAAGTGGCTCACCGACTACCTCTCCGACTGCATCGGCCAGTGGGGCATCGACGTCTACCGCAACGACTTCAACATCGACCCGCTGCGCTTTTGGCACGCCGCAGACGCCCCCGACCGGCAGGGGATGAGCGAGATCCGCTACGTCGAGAACCTCTACGCCATGTGGGACGAGTTGCGGCGGCGGCATCCGGGGTTGACCATCGACAACTGCTCCAGCGGGGGCCGGCGCATCGACCTGGAGACGAACATGCGCGCGTATCCGCTGTGGCACAGCGACACCCAGTGCTGCGGGCACGCCGAACCGATTCAGGACCAGTGCCAGAGCGCCGGCCTGAGCCTCTATGTGCCGCTGCACGCCGCCGGGTTGTGGGAGTTCGGCGCTTATCCGCTGCGCAGCGTGGCCACCACGGGCTTCAGCGTCTGCACCGGCGACGGGGACAAGCGGTATGACCTGCAGAAGGGCAAGGCGGCCATCGCCGAGACTAAGGCGCTGCGCCCGCTCTACCAGGGTGACTTCTACCCGCTGCTGGACATCACCCCCGACCCGCGCCAGTGGGCCGGGTGGGAATTTTATCGCCCCGACCTGGGCCGCGGCTGCGCGGTGCTCTTCCGCCGCCCGCAAAGTCCCTACACGCGCATCGAGATCCCCCTGCACGGCGTCGACCCCGATGCAACCTACGTGGTGACCTTCCCCGACACCGGCGGCAAGCTGGAAGCCACCGGCAAAGCGCTGCTGGACGGGCTGTCGGTAGAGATCGCCGCCAAGCCGGGGAGCGCGCTGGTGCTGTTCGGGAAGAAGTGAGGGCAAAGTCGGGACTGCCACGCATTTTCCGGCATCCGTGCGGTTTGTACGCGCCGTAACCTGAAAATGCGTGGCTGTCCCGACTTTGCACGGTCGGAGCACGAGGGAATGCGATGACCAAACGCGACCGCGTCTGTGCCGCGCCGGAGGCGATCGTCTGAACCGGGATTTGGGGGGATTACGGGATTTCCTTGATTAGAGAACGGTTTGGCCGTAGCTGTTGGCGTATGGCAGGGTGGGGTGATAATTCACGGGGATGAAAGGGATCGTTGGGATATGGTGCACGGCCGACATCTTTCCCGTACCCTCCGCGGAAATCTCATATGGTTTGCGTGTGTATCCGTCGGTTTGTATGGGCGCCGTTCTATACAATGTCGTCGTATTATTGAAAGGGCGAGCGTCCCCGCGAGCTACGGCGGTAGGAAAGCGGCGTAGTCATCGGCCAGGCGTCCCCCTACGGGGACGCGGTGGCTGCAAAAACGTCAACAACATCTTCCGCATCCCCGTCCGCGTAGGCGGACGGCTGGCGCGCAGGCGCCAAAGAGCTGCGACTTCAGTCGCCACTCACCCACGCACCAGAACAGCATTTATGAATCAAAGAGCATTAGATGGGATGGACGCGCCTTTCCGCCTTCGCTAACGCTACGGCGGATGCGACGCTACTACGAGCCCTACCTTCGTTCCCGGAGCTATTGTCGCGGCTCGCGGGGACGCTCGCCCGCGCGAGCCATACACGTTTTTGCATAACGTTTCGTGCGAGGAACGTTCTATTCCCCCCAACCTTACCCCTCCGCCACCTCGCCATACACGCGAGGCAGGCGGGCGCCGAGGTTGACGAGGGCTTCGTAGGCGATGCTGCCCATGGCGAGGCCGACCTCCCAGGCGGAGATGTGCGCGTCGCCTTGCGTGCCGATGAGCACCGCCACGTCGCCGAGGGCCACCGCGGGGGCGTCGGTGACGTCGAGGATGGTCTGATCCATGCTCACGCGGCCCGCGATGGGCACGCGCTGCCCGTGCAGCAGCGCCCAGCCGCGGTTGGAGAGCGCGCGTGCCAACCCGTCGGCATAGCCGAGGGGCAGCAGCACGAAGCGGGAATCGCGGTGCGTACGGTAGGTGAGGCTGTAGCCCACGGCGTCGCCGGCGGGCAGGTCGTAGACCTGCACCACGCGCGCCTTGAGCGAGAGCGCCGGGCGCAGCGGGATGGGCACGTAGCGGTCGCGCGTCTCCTCGGAGCGCGCGCGGGCGTAATCGAGGCGTTTGGTGGGCGGGTGCACGCCGGGATACCCCGTCTCCGGCGGCACGTCGGCGGCCATCGGCACGGGGGAGAGGCCGTAGAGGATCAGCCCCGGACGCACCAGGTCGAAGTAGCTCTCCTTGAGGAACGCGATGGCGGCGCTGTTGGCGCAGTGGCGGAATTCCGGACGGATGCCGTGCCCCGCCAGCGTGTCCAGCACATCGGTGAAGCGCGCGAGCTGCGTGTGCGTGGACGTTTGGTCCTCATAGTCCGCGGTGGCGAAGTGGGTCATCACCCCTTCCAGCCGCACGCTGGGCAGTGCCGCCACGTCGCGGATAAAGGCCGCCGCTTCGCTCCAGCGCACCCCCACGCGGCCCATGCCGGTATTCACCTTCACGTGCAGCCGCGCGTGGCCGCCCCGGGCTCGCGCCGCGTCGGCCAGCGCCCGCGCACCCTCCAGGTGGCTCACCACCGCCGACGCCTGCAGACCGACGATCTCCTCGGCCTGGTGCGGCAGGCTGCACCCCATAATCAGCACCGGCGCGGTGATGCCCGCGTCGCGCAGTCGCGCCACTTCTTCCGGGATCGCCACGCCCAACATGCGCGCGCCACCCTCCAGCGCCGCGTGCGCCACAGGGATCAGCCCGTGCCCGTAAGCGTCCGCCTTCACCACCGCCAATACACCCGTCCGCGGCCCGACGAACTGACGAATCGCCGTCACGTTGTCGCGAATCGCGGAAACATCCACCTCTACCCAGGCAGGTCGCACGCCAGCCTCCTTTGGAACACCGTACTCGGCATCCCTTTTACCCATTTCCCGCCGGGCCACGGGTTTCCTTCCGTAAATTTTTCACGATGGGATGTCGTGCCGAAAGCCCGGGGTTGTCCAAGTCCGGCACACGCGAAAATCGTCCGCCCGGGATAATGGGGGATAGGTCGGAACGGTGACGGGAGGGAGGGCGTATGGATGCCATCGTGCTGGTGGGTGGGTTTGGGACGCGATTGCTGCCGTTGACGGCGGTGGTGCCCAAGCCGCTGATCCCGCTGGCGAATGTGCCCTTCGTGGAGCGCATGGTGCACTGGTTGCGCGGCGCGGGGGTGTCGCACGTCATCCTGAGCCTGTACTACAACGCGGAGCAGTTCATCGACCACCTGTCGGCGCGGTCGCTGGGGGTGGAGTTTTCCTTCGCCGTAGAGGCGTCGCCGCTGGGTACCGGCGGGGCCATCAAGCACTGCGAGCCCTGTTTGCGCTCCGCGCGCTGCTTCGTGATCAACGGGGATATCTTCACCGACCTCAGTCTGTCGACGATGTTGGCGGCGCATGAAGAGAACCGCGCCGCGGTGAGCATCGCGTTGAAAGAGGTAGACGACCCCAGCCGCTACGGCGTCATCGAGACGGACACCGACGGGCGCATCCGCTCCTTTACGGAGAAACCGCCGCGCGCGCTGGCGCGCAGCCGGGACATCAACGCCGGCGTGTACCTGTTCGAACGCGGAGTCTTCGACTCCTTCCCCGACGGCCCGTGCTCGGTGGAGCGCGATATCTTCCCGCGCCTGCTGGCGGACGGCCGCCACCTGCACGGCTATCACGAATACCCCTACTGGACCGACCTGGGCACGCCGCAGGACTACCTGCAGGCGCACCGGGATATCCTGCGCCGCCGGGTGCGCGTGCCGCTGGCGGCCACGGAGGCGCTGCCTGGCGTGTGGCTGGGGCAGGGGACGCTGGTGGCGGAGGACGCGCTGCTGCGTCCGCCGGTGCTGCTGGGCGACGGCGCACGCGTCGCTGCGGGGGCCACGGTAGGCCCGGCGGTGGTGCTGGGCGCCGGCGCGTGCGTGGAGGCGGACGCGCTGGTGGAAGACAGTGTGCTCTGGGACGACGTCGTGGTTCGCGAAGGTGTGTGCGTGCGCGGCAGCATCCTGGGCCGCGGCGCGATCGTGCAGGGTGACGTGACCGGACAGGTCTGCGCCCACGATCAGCGCGCCGCATGTGCGGAGGACGTGACAAACCCCGCTGTCATGCCCGAATAGCGCGCGTATCCGGCAGGAAGCCCTCTCGTCGCGACGGAATATCGCCGTCATTCCCCCACAGGTGGTGTTATGCACGAGATGACCTACGACCCGCTGTCCGCCGCGGACACGGCGTCGGCCTGGCCCGCGGGCGCGCTGGTGAGCGCGCTGCTGACCCTGACGGCGCAACTGAGCAGTTGTCCGCCGTTGCCGCAGGCGGCGCAGTTCTTGCTCGAGGAGTTGCTCGCCCTTACGGGGGCGCGCAGCGGCTGGGTGCAGTTGCCCGGCAGCCTGTGCCGCACCAGCGGCGCCGGCGAGGCGCCCGACCCCGCGCGGCTCGCCGCCTGGAACCGCTTCGTCACCGTAACCGGTCGCCCGGTGCTCGACCGTCACCCGGCGGCGACCCCGGCGCAGTTGACGGACGTAGTGGCGTTGCCGCTGCGCCACGACGAGACGGTCTTCGGCGTGGTGGGGCTGGTGGGCTGCCCACCGTGTGCCCTGGGCGATCTGGCGGGACTGGAAGCGCTGTGCTTCCCGCTCGCCTACCGCCTGGCGCATGGCCCATGCGGCGGCTCCGCGTCGCTGCTGCTCGCCGACACGCTGCATACGTTGCAGGGACAGCTCGACGCGTTGCTGCGTCCGGGAGCGTTGGGGCACCCCGCCGCCGTGCAGCCGGTGCTCCGCGGCATGACGCAACAACTCATCCGCCTGCGGGCGCTGCTCGCCGATGGGCCGACGTCGGATGACCGCCCATGTGTATGAACCGTCACATCACCCGCCGCGCGCCGACCCGGTGTGGGAACTCCGCGTCCACTTGTGTGTCTAACCCCCCGACATCGGCCGGGCAGGAAGACCCGACTTGCCGACGGAAGCGGGGGAAACCGGGGTGCTTTGCACATCGCCTTGTAAACTGGCGCGAAACTTGATACACTCTCCACGAGTTGTCATCCCCACCAATGACGTCGAGCGCATGCGCCCGGCGTCTCACCCCACTGGAATGACGCATGGGAGCGGGCAGGACCAGCGCATGGCCGATATGCAGCAGGCGAACACGGATGCCGCGTCAACGACCCTCCCCCCCTTCGAGGTGCTCTTCGAGCGCTATGAGAAGGGGATCTTCAACCTGATCTACCGCATGGTCGGTGATATGGAAGATGCGACGGATTTGACCTCGCAGACATTCCTTCACGCTCTCCGTGCGTACGACCGTTTCCGGGGGGAAGCCCAGGCCTACACGTGGCTCTACCGCATCGCGGTGAACCTGTGTAAAAACCATTTTCGCAAGCGCGACCGCGAGGCGCGCTTCCAACTCATCTCGCTCGACGCGCCGGTGATGTCCGACGGCGAGGAGATGGAGCGGGATATCGAGGACCTGTCCCAGTCGCCGGAGCGGCTGATGGAGGGGCAGGAGCTGCAGGTGCGCATCCAGGAGTCCATCGCGGCGCTGGCGCCCGACCTGCGGACGGTGATTTTATTGCGCGACGTCCAGGGATTGTCGTATCAGGAAGTGGCCGATATTACCGGCTGCACGGTAGAGGCGGTGAAAAGTCGCATCTTCCGCGCCCGCGGCCATCTGCGCCGCGCCCTCGGCCCATACCTGCACCCGGAACCGGAACCGGACACAGCGGAGACGACCCCCGACCCGCCCCCGACCCAGAGGAGGCCATTATGATGCGTACCGCAGGCGTGCTTGTGCTCCTGCTCACCCTCGTCGGCGCCACGTGGCGCGCGGGGTGGGCACAGGCCGCGCAGCCGATCGTCCGCGAGATCGTCTATCAAGGCGTGGAGCACATCTCCGCCGACGCGCAGGCGCAAATGCACAAAGCCGTCACGCTGGTAGTGGGGCAGCCGTATGCGGAGGATACCGCCAACGCGGATGTCCGGCGCATCACCGATCTGGGGTGGTTCGTCCGCACCAGCGTGCGCACCGAGCCGGTCGAAGGCGGCGTGCGCGTGATTTACACCGTGGTGGAGAACCCGGTGGTTACCGCCATCGACTTCATCGGCAACACGGTGCTCTCCGACGCGCAGTTGCTCGCCGCCATCGGCACGCGGCCCGGGCAGGTGGCCAACAGCCGGCAGATCATCGCGGACGCGCAGGCGATCAACCGCGCCTTTTCCGACCAGGGGTACAAACTGACCGAGGTGTCGGACCCGCCGCGCGTCACCCAGGAAGGCCGGCTGGAGTTCGTGATCTTCGAGCCGCGCATCGGCGAAATTCGCATCGAGGGCAACACCAAGACGCGCGAGTACGTCATCCGCCAGCAGCTCGAAGTGCATCCGGGCGACGTGTATCGCACCACC
The DNA here is from genome assembly GCA_903928345.1 of uncultured bacterium. Taxonomy (GTDB): domain Bacteria; phylum Armatimonadota; class Hebobacteria; order CAIYQO01; family CAIYQO01. The sequence continues at coordinate 53,820 of CAIYQO010000191.1, forward strand.
ACCATCCGCAAGTCGTTGACGAACCTGCAGCAGCTCGGGCTGTTTGACGATGTCGTCGCCGTGCCGGACCCCGGCACCGTGCCGGGCACGCTCACCCTCACCATCCGCGTGCGCGAGCGCGACCATTACGGCATGCTCTCCCTCGGCGCGGGCACCAGCAACATCGAAGGCATCTTCGGCTTCGTCGACGTCTCGAACAACAATCTCTTCGGCACCGGCCAGCGCGGCAGCGTGCGCGCCCAGTTCGGCACCGACCCCAGCTACGAAGTATCGTACACCAACCCCTGGTCCTTCGGGCGCACGCGTCACGACGCGACCAGCATGACGATCAACGCCTACGACCGCATCACCCTGCGCCAGGCGGAGGAGCCGGGCTCGACCACCATCTACCACGAGCTGCGCCAGGGCGCCGACGTCTCCTTCGGGCGCGAGGTGGCCGATTTTACCCGCGCGTACGTCACCTTCCGCGCTGACTCGGTGAAGGCGAGCGATGCCGACACGCTGCCCCCCGCGCTCGAAGTGTTGCACCAGTGGTCGAACGTGCGCAGTATCGGCTTTTCCGCCGCCTACGACGTGCGCGGGCGGCGCGATACGAATAACGACTTCGTGCTCGACGTACAGAACCCCACCGAGGGCTCCTTCGCCAACGGCTCGGTGGAATTCGCCGGCTTCGGCGGCGCGGATTTCGTCAAACTCACCGGCGACGCGCGGCGTTACTTCCCGATCGCCATGCCGACACTCCGCAAGAAGAAGCCCGTCACGCCCGATGAGACGGTGAAAAAGCACACCCCGATCGTCTTCGCCACGCGCGGGCTGGTGGGCGCCATCACCGGCGCGCCGCCCTTCCTGGATCAATTTCTCGTGGGCGGCGCCGATACCTTGCGCGGCTACAAGGAAGATCGCTTCCCCGGGCAGAACATGCTGTTGTGGAACAACGAGCTGCGCTTCCCCGTCGCCGAGGCGGTGCAGTTAGTCACCTTTGCCGATTACGGCGACGCCTGGGGCGGCGACTTCGCCCATGACGTCGGCGACACGAAGGTGCACATGCACCTGGGGTACGGCGTGGGCGTGCGGGTGATCACCCCCATCGGCCCGCTGCGCCTCGACTACGGCTGGGCGGCCAGCGGCGGCAACGAGTTCCACTTCGGCGTCGGGTCGACGTTTTAAATCCGTGGATTTTGGCGGTCATGGTAAAACCTTCCCGCCGACCCCCCCTCCCCCGTCACAGGACGTTACGGGGGAGGGGGCCAGGGGGGTGGGGCCGGTCTTTTGACCGGTGGCGCGATGACCGTTCCGGCTATCCTGCGCGGGGCGCAGGCTGTTCCTTCCCATGCGGGGGCGTTTGTCCGCGCGCGCGGCGGGAACACTAACGCGGATGCTGCCGGGCGGTATCCGACTCCTATACCGCGACAGCCAGGGGCGGCAGGCCGGGAAAGTCCCGAATTCGACACCGGCCGTCCCGTCGAACAATCAAGTTCTGAAGGAGAGTGACATGTTTCACAGAATGCGCAGCGCGCTGGTGTTGGCCGGTGCTGCGGTGGTGCTGACCCTGCTGGCCGGTGTCGCGTCCGCGGCTCCCGCCGCCCCGACCTCGCCCATCGGCGTGATCGACCTGGAACAGGTAGCCCAAGGCTACTCCGGGTACAAGGCCGCGTCGACGCGTATCAACGCTTTTGAGAAGGTCCGCGAGGATGCCGTCTCCACCCTGCAGAAGGGCGTGGGGCTGAACGAGAAGGATTTCGCCGAGTATCGCGACCTGACCAAGGGCGGCGTGGTCGTCAATTCCAAGCGCGTGGACGAACTGGTCGCGCTGGCGAAGAAGAACAGCGACGAGCTGGCCGCGCTGAAGGCGAAGGACAAAGACAAGCTCACCGACGAAGAGAAGAAGCGCTTTGACGAGCTGACGAAGGTCGACGCCGACGACAATAAGCTCGTGAACGACACTTACAACAGCCTCTTCGGCGAAGTGCAGGCCGAGTATCAGCACTACACCGCCAAGCTCACCGTGCTCGTCGACAAGGGTATCGCGAAGGTCGCCGAAGCCAAGAAGCTGAGCATCGTCGTGAGCAAGGACGTGCGCGTGCAGCAGGGCACCGAGAAGTTCGTCCTCTGGGGCGGCACCGACATCACCAACGATGTCGTCGAAGCGCTGAACAAAGCGTTCACCGAGAAGATGCTCGACACCGCCGATGCGGCACCCGCGGCGCCCGCCGGTCCCGCCGGCCCCACGCCGGCCCATTGACCAGTGCGGATGATGGAGTGGAGGCTCGACGCGTCTCATGCCAAGATGCTTGCTACTCCCACAACTGCATAAGGATGTAAACGAGACGGCGCCGGGAGTTCGTGTGCTCAGCCGCACGCTCCCGGCGCTCGGTCTCGCGCTGCTCCTCCTCACCGGCTGCCGTCCCCCGGCACCGCCGGCGCCGGGATGGGCGGTGGTCGCCGCGCTCACCACCCTGCATCCGCAGTCCCCGCGCGTGGCCGACCTCGACCATCAACTGACCATCCTGCTCGCCCAACGCACCCACCTCCTCGCCCGCCCGGCCCACGCCGTGCCGCCCGGCGAGGTGCGCGTGGCCGCCCCCGCGCTGCCCGCGTTGTCCGCGCCGCCCGGCAATTCCCCCCCCGCGCAGCCCTACCAGGCCCTCGACGCACAGGATTTAGCGGCCCTGCGCAGCGCGCTGGCGCACGAGCAGGCGCGCGAATACGCCCGCGCGGAGCAGGCGCAGAAGGCGCGCGCCGTCCGCGCGCTGGCCGATACCCGCCTGCAACTCGTTCGCGTGGCGGAAACGCAGCAGATCGCCATCGCCAAAACATACCGCACTCCGATCGTCAACGCGCAGTTGAAGGTGCAGACGATAACCGAGCAAAAGACGCGCTTCCCGAACAACAACTACGGCTACGCCCTGGCGCACCCCAAAGATGTCACCGCCGATACCCTCGACCGCGACCTGAAAGCCGCGCAGGACGCGCTGGCGCAGGTGAAGAACGAATTTGCCGCCAAACTGGCGGAGGTGGACGCGCGGATGCAGCGCGACCTGCTGGCGGCCCAGGCACGCCAGGCGGAGGCGGACGGGCAAATCCTCGACGCGCTGCGCCAGACCCAAAGCGAACAGCTCGATCAGACGCTGGCGCAGGAGCAACAACGGCTGGCGGCGGAAGCCCTCACGCGCACGCCCGCCACCACCGCGCCGGACGTCACCTTCCCGACCGTGCCCCCCGCCGCGTCGGTGCTGGCGCATCCGGCGCTGCTGCAGGCGGTACAGGCCGCCCGCGACGCCGATGCCCGCCGCCGCACCGCCGCCGTAGCCACCCTCGACCTCGCCGCCGCCGACGTGCTGACGCAACGGCGCGCCCTGACCGCACAAATCGCCCGCGAGACCGAGGCAGCGGCCGTGCGGGTTGCCGAGCAACACGGTTATGTGTTATCTTGCGCACGCCCGACCGGCGTGAACCTCACGCATGACCTGCGCGACTGGCTGAAAACCTACTGGCCGGAGCGGAAACGCTGATTAGCATTTTGGATTTTCGATTTTAGCTTTTGGATTCTCCGTGCCATTGGGCCGCCCTGATCCAAAATCTAAAATTCCCAAGGGGACATACGTGGATATCACTCTTGCCCAACTGGCCTTGCATATTGGTGGCACCCTGCATGGGGGCGGCGCCGACTGTCCGGTGACCGGCGTGGCCGGCGTGGACAGCGTGGGAGCCGGCGAAGTGACCTTCGTGATGAACGAACGGTACCTGGACGCGGCGGAAACGTCGCCCGCGCTGGCGATCATCGCGCCGCCGACCATCACCTCCGCCGTGAAGCCCTTCATCCACGTCGAGGACCCGCGTGCCGCCTTTGCGCGCGCGCTGGGCCTCTTCGACTGGCGCCGTCTGCCGCTATCGGGCATCCACCCCTCCGCCGTGGTGGCGCAGTCCGCGGGCATCCACGCGCACGCCAGCATCGGCGCGCACGTCACCGTGGGCGAATTCAGCGTCATCGGCGACGGGGCGGTGATCTTCCCCAACGTGGTGATCGGCGATCACGTGGAGATCGGCGCCGGCACCATCATCAATGCAAACGCCACGATCTACGCGCGCGTGACCCTCGGGCAGCGCGTCATCGTGCACTCCGGGGCGATCATCGGCTCCGACGGCATGGGCTACCAGCCCACCGCCGACGGCTGGGTGAAGCTGCCCCACCTGGGCACGGTGATCGTGGAAGACGACGTGGAGATCGGCGCCAACACCACGATCGACCGCGCCACCACCGGGGAGACGGTCATCGGCGCGGGCACTAAGATCGACAACCTGGTGCAGATCGCGCACAACGTGAAGATCGGCCCACGCTGCATGATTCTCGCGCAGGTGGGGATCTCCGGCAGTTGCGTCATCGACGAGGGGGTCATCCTCGGCGGGCAGGCGGGCTTGCGAGATCACCTGCACATCCACGCCGGCGCCATCGTCATCGCGCAGTCGGGCATCAGCCGCGACATCAAGCCCGGGGTGGTCGTCTCCGGCACCCCCGCGCAGCCCCATGACGAAGAGCTGCGCGCCCAGGCCGGCTACCGCCGCCTCCCCCGCATCGTCGACCAGTTGAAAAAGCTGGAAGCCCGCCTGGCGGCGCTGGAGAAGGGCGCGGAGTAAACCAGGGCGAGCGTACCCGCGAGCCACGGGCGAATGAGCTGTGAATGCAAAGAAAGACGGCCTGTACGTGAGAATGGTCACACGTACAGGCCGTCTTTGTTTCTCATCTTCGGATGTCTTCGCACGTGGCTCGCGGGTACGCTCGCCCTCCCAAGGTTTCTCTGTCAGCACCGTCCGTAAACGTTCAGCACCTTGGTGGTCTTCTTCAGCACGGACAGGGTGACGTAGAACGCCATGCCGACGCCCCAGGCGCCCAGGACGGGGAGGGCGATGCTCCAGGTGTTGGTGGTGAGGCCGTGGATGAGCACCTCCAGGCCGGCGAAGGAGGTGGTGAAAAGGAACAGGCCGCTCTGCTCGCGGCGGAAGACGGTGCGCAGCGAGAAGGGGGTCGCAGGCGGCTGCCACTGGCGAAAGCGCGGGAAGAAGGCGGGAGTGCGCGCCGCCCATTCCAGATACGAGGGGCCGAACTTCTCCGTCAGGTAGGCTTCCTCCGCCATCATGATGCGCTCGTAGTAGAGCCAGAAGCCCAGCACGCCGATGAGCGCGAACCACCAAACCTGCAAGTAGAGTAGCACCCCGAACTGGCTGAGGAAGTTGCCCAGGTAGAGGGGGTGGCGCACGATGGAATACATACCGCTGGTGTTGAGGCTGTCCGCCTGCTGGCCGGTGGTGTTGCGTCCCGATGTGCCGACGGGCACGTAGCCGGCCACCATGGCGCGCACGATCAACCCGGCGGCCGCGACGGCGATGGCGAAGAACTTCCACGCGAGAATGTAGATGTCGGCGTGCGCCACGTGCTGCCGGTACAGCTCCGTTTGCAGCGCACCCAACTGCGGCACGGCGAAGAACAGGATCGGCAGCAGCGCGACCGGGCCGAAACTGCGGCGGCGAAACAACCACTCACCTTGTTGCGCGAATTCCTCGCGTAAAGCCATGCGTATCTCCGAAAAGCGATCTACGACGGAAGCCGGGGAGGAAGAATCCGGAGCGACCCGTGTATGACCGCAACGAGTTAGCGATCCGTGCAGATTATACCAATAAAACGGCGATTTACCAACCTGCGGGGGGGATGGTCAACCGGTACGCCCGTCCCCCGGCGGCTTCCAGCGCGGCGGCCACGGCGTCTTCCCGCCCCGGCGCATAGGCGAACATGCACCCGCCCCCGCCGGAGCCGTTCATTTTGCCCCCCAGCGCCCCCGCGGCGCACGCTGCCTGCACCAGGCGGTCGAGCTTGGGTGTGGAGACGCCGATATCCTCTGACAGCCGCCGGTGATGTTCCAGCAGTAACGCGCCCAGCACCGCCGGGTCGAAGTCCGGGTCGCTGAGCAGCCGCCGCCCCTGCTGGCACAGGTCGCGGTTGACCAGGTTCCCCTCCAGCTTGCGGCGCAGTGGGGCGGGCATGGCCGCCGCCGACGCGGTGAAGTCGGCGCGCGGGGAGGTGCGCAGGTTCAACGCGGGCTCGCGCGTCTGTACCCATGCGGCGGCGGCCTCGGCCTCGTCGCGCGCGCGGCGCAGCACGCCGGTGGTGGCCTTCGGCTCCCGCGAGTCGCCCAGCACGAACCCGTCGGGCAGCGCGGGCAGCGGTTCGACCAGCGCGGGCGTGTGGCGGAAATCCAGGTAATGCACGCCCCCCAGCGCGGCGGCGTAGTGGTCCATCAGCCCACCCGGTTCGCCGAACTCCAGCACCTCGGCACGGTTGGCGAGCAGCGCCACCTCCGCCGGCGTGCGCGTCACCCCCGCCGCGGCGAGCAGAAAACGCACCCAGGCGACGACCAGCGCGCTGGAGCTGGAGGTGCCCGCGTTGATGGGGATGGTGCCGCGCACCGTGCACGCCCACCCGGTCGCCGGCACCACGCCGTCGCGGCGCAGCACGTTGAGCACCGCGGGTAGGTAATCGCGGTCGTGGGCGTAGGGCAGCTCCGCGTCGAGGGGGTACGCGTGCGTCGCGCCGATGTCCGGCAGGTCGAGGGCCATCATCCGGTCCCCTCGCGGCGTGCCGGTAATCGTAATGCACAACTGCACCGCCGCCGCCAGCACCGGCAGCCCCAGGTAGTCCTGATGCTCGCCAAACAGGCAAATGCGGCCGTAGCCGACGGTGGTGAGGGTGGTGTCCATGTCGCACTTATTCGGGGGGCGGCGGGATAATTCCTCGCGGATTGCAGGTCGTAATCGTGCTCGTGCTCGTAATCGTAAATTGTCTGAACCCTGATTTGTCGGATGATCGGATTCAAGGATTCGGCGAATTGAATATTCTGACGCCGCCGGCAAGCATCTTCGTTCCATGCCATAAAGGGTTCCCCGGCAACAACCCCCATTTCAAGCTGCCGCAAAGACCGGCCGTGCCGGGTTTCCTTCCGAGAACCAGCTCAGGCCGATGAGGTCCCTGATCACCTTGGACGCTGGTGTACGGGTCTCCAGGAGCGCTTTCCCGA
>CAIYQO010000192.1 GCA_903928345.1 uncultured bacterium
CCATACTGGACAGGCGGCCCACATGCTTAGAGGAAGATGCGCACAGAAAACCCATCTGGAAAAAAGAGCCGCGGACGGTTTATCTAAACTTCAGCTTATAGACACAATACTGTTCAACCGTCGTTCCGCACTCCCGCGCGGCCCTCACCCCAGCCCCTCTCCCAGCGGGAGAGGGGCTCTGACAGATGCGGACATTTGAACAGTATTGCCTTCAGACAAACTAACGCGAGAACGACCGCGCCACGCCGATGATGAGGGCGATCACCGCCACCAACACCGCCAGCTTCAGCAACCAGCCCACGACAATCGCGCTGAAGAGCAGCAGGCCGAACGCGACGTGCAGCAGCTTGGGCAACAGCAGGACCGCGAGCACGATGATAACGATCCAGGTCAGCGTTTGATTCGATTTCATGACGTTCCTCGGTCATTCGTGGAGCTTCCATGGCTCTCGTTACTATTATAGCAGAGAACGGTGGGTTGTATATGGGGGCCGTGTGCAAGGCGGGTGGGCGGGTCGAGACAATATTGATTATCAATTGACGTGCCGTTTGTACAGCGCACACCTTGCTTGTCCGGCGAGGCAACGGTATACTGTACTCTTGGATATGGCCGGCACGGCGTCGGTCGGTATTCATGCAATACTATCGTTTTCCTTGTGTCACGAAGCGAGTATGGAGGCGTTCATGGCGTTCCTGGGTGTAGATATCGGTTCCGTCAGCGTGAAGACCGCCTGGCTGGCGGAGGACGGGCAACTGCTGGCGCACACGTATCGGCGGCATTTCGGGCGTCCGCTGGAGACCGCGCGCGCGCTGCTCGACGAAGAGCTGGCCGCGCATCCCGGTCCGTTGGCGGTGGCCTTCACCGGCACGGGCGGCAAAAAGGTCGCCGAGTTGCTGCAGGCACCCTTTGAAAATGAGATGATCTGCCAGGCGCGGGCGGGGGCGCTGCTCACGCCGGAAGCGCGCAGCCTGATCGTGGTGGGCGGGGAGGATTCCTTCCTCGTCATCCTCGACGACGGCGGCTCCGCGGAGACGATACGCATCCGCGACTTCGCCATGAACGGCCTCTGCGCGGCGGGGGCAGGCAGCTTTCTCGACCAGCAGGCCAGCCGCCTCGGCGTGGAGATCGAGGGGGAATTCGGGCAGTTGGCGCTGACTTCTGAGCGCCCGGCGCGCGTGGCGGGCCGCTGCAGCGTCTTCGCGAAAACGGATATGATCCATCTGCAGCAGAAGGCCACCCCGGTGTGCGACATCGTGGCCGGCCTCTGCTTCGCCTTTGCGCGCAACTTCGTGGCCGTGCTGGCGCAGGGGAAGGATATGCGCGCGCCGGTGGCCTTCCACGGCGGCGTGGCCCTCAATGCCGGCATGGTGCGCGCCTTCCGTGAGCTGCTCGGGTATACCCCCGACGAATTCCTCGTGCCCGAGCACGCCGCCACCGCGGGCGCGGTGGGCGCCGCGGTGCTGGCGCGCAAAGAGGGGCGCGTCGCCGGCGGCCTCGACCTTACCCCGGTGGATGCCTACCTGGCCGCCACCCCGCCGCTGGGCGCGGCGCATCCCCCGCTGCCCGACCCCGGCGCGCCCCCGGCCACCGACGTCGACCCGCTGGTGGGCGACGGCCCGGTAGACGCCTTCCTGGGCGTGGACATCGGCTCGGTAAGCACCAACGTGGTGCTGATGGACGCCGACAAGCGCGTGCTCGCCAAGCGCTACCTGATGACCGCCGGACGGCCCATCGAGGCGGTACGCCAGGGAATCGCCGAGGTGGCTGCCGAATTCGCGGACCGAGTCGTGATCCGCGGCGTCTGCACCACCGGCTCCGGGCGCTACCTTATCGGCGACTACCTGGGCGCCGACGTGGTGAAGAACGAGATCACCGCCCAGGCGCGCGCCGCGGCGGAGATCGACCCGCTGGTGGACACGATCTTCGAGATCGGCGGGCAGGATTCCAAATACATCAGCCTGCAAGGCGGCGCCATCGTCGACTTCGAGATGAACAAGGTTTGCGCCGCCGGCACGGGGAGTTTCCTCGAGGAGCAATCGGAGCGCCTCGGCGTGAGCATCAAGGGGGAGTTCTCCGCCCTTGCCCTCGCCGCCACGGCCCCCGTGCGCCTGGGCGAGCGCTGCACCGTCTTCATGGAGTCCGACCTGGTGGGGCAGCAGTCGCGCGGCGCCACCACTCCGGACCTGACCGCCGGGCTGGCGTATTCCATCGTGAACAACTACCTCAACCGCGTGGTGGGCGACCGCAAGGTGGGCGACCGCATCTTCTTCCAGGGCGGCACCGCCTTCAACCGCGCGGTGGTGGCGGCCTTCGCGCAGGTGACGGGCAAACCGATCACCGTGCCGCGCCACCACGAGGTGACCGGCGCCATCGGCTGCGCCCTCATCGCGCGGGAGCACGCGCAGGCCGGCGTGCCCAGCCGCTTCAAGGGGTGGGCCGTCTCCACGCGCCCGTATACGCAGGACTCCTTCACGTGCAAGGCGTGCGCCAACCAGTGCGAAATCAACCGCGTGAAGATCGAAGGCGAAGAGACGATGTACCTGGGCGGGCGCTGCGAAAAGTACGAGAAGCGCCGGGCCATCGACCCGCGCATCCCCGACCTCTTCACCGAGCGCGAGGCGGCGCTGCTGGCGGGCTACACCCCGGGCGAGCGCCGCGCCGGCACCCAGCTGGTGGGCATCCCGCGTGCGCTGCACTTTTTGGAGTACGCGCCCTTCTGGCTGGCCTTCTTCGAGGCGCTGCGCATCCCCGTGCGCCTCTCCGCGCCGACCAATAAGGAACTCATCCACGGCGGGTTGGAGACGGTGCAGGCGGAGTTCTGCTTCCCGGTGAAGGTGGCGCACGGCCACGCGCAGTCGCTCATCGCGGAGGGGGTGACGCACCTCTTCTTCCCGAACGTGGAAGGCCTGCCCAAACTGCACCCCGGCTATCTGGAGAGCGTGCCTTGCCCCTACGTGCAGAGCATCCCCTACATCCTGCGCGCGGCGCTGCACCCCGAGGAGCACGGCGTGGAGATGCTCGCCCCGGTGATAGACCTGGGCGACGACAGCAAAAAGGCCGCCCAACGGCTGCACGCGCAATTGGACACGCTGGGCGTGAGCCGCCGCGACGTGGAGCGCGCGCTGGACGCCGCCCGCGCCGCCCAGGCCGCCTTCGGCCAGGCCATGCACACCCGCGGGCAGGAAGTATTCGGCGGGCTGGGCGCCACGGAGCACGCGGTGGTGATCGTCAGCCGTCCGTACAACGGCTGCGACAACGGCCTGAACCTGGAGATTCCCACCCGCTTCCGCGAGCTGGGCATCATGCCGATCCCGATGGACATGATCCCGGTGGAAGACGTGGACCTGTCCGGCGAATTCCCCGACCTCACCTGGCGCTACGGGCAGAAGATCCTCTCCGCCGGCGACCTGATCAGCCGCGACGCGCGCCTGCACGCGGTGTATATCACCAACTTCGGCTGCGGGCCGGACTCCTTCCTGCTCAAGTTCTTCCGCGCGCGCATGGGGGGCAAGTGCTTCCTGCAGCTCGAGATCGACGAGCATTCCAGCGATGTGGGCGCCCTCACGCGTTGCGAGGCTTTCCTGGACAGCATGGACAAGGGGCGCGCGGTGGGCGACGCGACGGTGCGCTTCCGCAAAAACGAGCTGACCGCCGGCGAGACGCGCACCATGCTCATCCCCAACATGTGCGACGCCGCCTACGCGGTGGCCGCCGCCTTCCGCTCCGTGGGGGTGAACGCCACCGTGCTGCCGGAGACGGACGCCGAGTCGCTGGCCCTCGCCAAGCGCCAGTGCACGGGCAAGGAATGCTTCCCGTGCATCGTGACCACCGGCGATATGTTGCGCCACCTGAAAGGGGAGGGCGTGGACCCGTCGAGCATCGGCTTCTTCATGCCCTCCGCCGGCGGCGGCTGCCGCATCGGCTATTACAACCTGATGCAGCGGCTCATCCTCGACGAGTTGGGCTATGACGACGTGCCGATCTTCGTGCCCAACCAGAGCCGCGGCTTTTACGATGCGTTGGGCACGCAGGGGGGGAATCTCTTCGTGCGGCGCGGCTGGCAAGGGATTTTGGCCATAGAGATGCTGGAAAAGGCGCTGCACTTCGCGCGCCCGGCGGAGATGCTTCCCGGCAGCGCCGCGCGCGTCTACGACAAGTACCTGCACGAGGTGGAGAACCTGATCGAGGCGGGCGCCGATCTGCAACCGGCGATGATCGCCGCGCGCAAGGAGTTCGAAGCGATCCCGCTCTACGAAGGCGAGCGCCCGTGGATCGGCCTCGTCGGCGAGGCCTACGTGCGCATGAACCGCTTCAGCAACCAGCAGGTCATCCGCCGCATCGAAGAGAAGGGCGGTCGCGCGTGGCTGGCCCCCATGAGCGAGTGGCTGTACTACGTGAACAAGAACCAGAAGGAGGACGCCCTGCGCGACGGCAACCTGCTGGAGTTCTCCAAGCTGAAGCTGATGGACGTGGTCATGAAGCAGGACGAGCATCACCTGGCGTCGCCGTGGGAGGGGTTCATCCCCAACCTGCACGAGGTGTCGCCGGAGGAGACCGAGGAGGAGGGGAAGCGCTACGTGGACCCGTCCTTCCGCGGCGAAGTGGTGCTCAGTCTGGGCAAAGCGCGCATCTTCCACCGCACCGGCGTCGCCGGCGTCATCAACCTGATGCCCTTCACCTGCATGCCGGGCAACATCAGCGCCGCCATCTTCAAGCGTTTCCAGCAGGAGCACACCAACATGCCGGTGCTCAACCTCTCCTTCGACGGCCAGGAAACCGGTGACCTCACCATCCGCATGGAAGCCTTCCTGCAGCAGTGCCTGGGGTATTTGGAACGGTGGAAGGCGGGGGTGTAGACGTCGTTCTCTGGGAGGGCGAGCGTACCCGCGAGAACGGGCGGCGGTGCCGTGAATAGGTAACAGTAGACGGTCTGCGCGAGGGGATTCCCTCGCACAGACCGTCTTTATTTGTGCCGTCACGGCACCCCCGCGCGACCCCAATCCCCCTGCCCCTTTCCCCCGCGGGGAGAAAGGGGAGTGGTGGCGTAGATGGTCGATCACTGAGGTATAGCACGTGAGACTTGAACTACCGGCTTGAAAAATCAACCGCGCCTGACGCCCTTCCCCCGGTGCTCCCCTTTCTCCGCGCCGGGGAAAGGGGTTGGGGGATAGGGGTCGCGCGGGCGAACTGGAAACGAGAATGGTGGAGTCATTGTGCGTAAGAACCGTTCACACGCACAGGCCGTATTGTCATTCAAGTACGGAGGCTACGCCCACGGCTCGTGTGGACGGTCGTCATCCCACCGATTGCCGCTTAGTTGTTCGACGTCCCAAAGAAGCCCAGCGCTCCATTGCCTTTCGTGGGGAAGGTGGCGTGGAAGGGGACTTCCGTGCCAGCCGGGACATCGCCGACGGTCACCTTTTGTATGTTCGAGGCCGAGATATCTAACTCATGATTGATGATATAGAGATAGAGCACCGTGAGTCCCGTGACCGGTTGGTGGGAAATGTTTTTTACCTTGCCGTCGATGACCCATTGCCCATCCTGCAGCACCGGTTGCTTGTTAGTGAATTGCAGGTCGTCGCTTTGCGCATGGAAATTCGGGCCGAACATCGACGGTCCCGCACCCCCGAGGGTGAGATCCCCGTTGCCCATGGTGGCGTGCACCGTGTGCGCGGCGAGGATAAACGAGCCGATGGTGATGGCGACGATGAGGCCGATGCCGATGTAGAGGGCCATCCAGGAGCCTTGCGGGGGGGCTTGCGGGCCGTTATAGCTTGCCGCGCGCGGGGCGGTGGAGGCCGAAGGCCGCCCGCCCGGCGCCGCGGGGCGTCCACCGGGGGCGGCGGGGCGACCGCCGGCCGGCGCCGAGGACATCCCCAGCGGAGTGCGGCAGTTGGGGCAGAGCTTGGCCAGCGCGGAGGGCAGTGCGCCGCCGCAATGCGGGCATGTGGCGACGGGCGCGGCGGGACGCGTGCTGAAGTTATGTTGGCACTGGGGACAACTGGCTTCCGCGTCATCCAGCAACACGTGACACTGCGGGCAATCCTTCATGACATCCTCCCTGGGCAGTCAGGCCGATGGCGGCCATCCATAGCCCTTGTATTTCGCAGCCGCCCCGTGGATTCCTGCCGTATGCAGGGGGCAGGGGGAGGAAATGTGCGGCGGGGGATTAGAACGCGGTGTAACCCCTCCGAATGCATTTTGTGGCATCCGGTGCGATATACCGTTCAGCGATGGGTGCGGAGGCGTGCGGTTCGAGCGGGCCGACGGTGACGCGGTCGATGTATTGGCGATGGCCGGAGTCGTCGATCAGCAGGTAGGTAATCTCGACCTGCGCCAGCCGGGTATTCAAATTGTTCGTCACGGTGCCCGAGATGACCCATTCGGCGCCTTGCTGGGTGGCCGACTCGTCGGAAATGACGATGCGCGGATCGTTGGGAATGAGGCGCGACGGCTGGTCGTTCGTGGAACTATCCGGTGCGGGTTCGGGCGCGCTCGTGGAGGTGCCACCATCCATCGACGCGTAGCGCGGCGTGTCGTCGCCGCTGTGCGCGATGCTGACGATGATCTTCAGCAGCAGCATCAGCCCGATGACGCTCCAACTGATGACGTAGCGCAGGGTGTGCGATTCCGCCGGCTCCGCGGGGGTGTGGGCGGGCCGCGCACGCACGGCGGCGAGCGCGGGCGCGTGTAGCGTGGGGGGCGTGACCGCCGGGGGCGTCAGCGCCTGCGGCGACGCGGGCAGCGGCGGGGCGACCGGATCCGACGGTTTGTGGCCGCAGGTGGGGCATACCGCCACGTGGCGCGAGAGCAGGGCGCCGCCGCAATGCCGGCACGCCGAGCCCAGGGGACGCTGAAAACTATACCCGCATCCCGGACACACCGTCTCTGTGTCATCCAGCAGCGCACGGCACTGCGGGCACTCCTTCATGACCATGACAACCTCCCTGGTCGGTCCTCTCCGAAGGCACTGCGTGCTCATTTCGCGATGCACGCGGGGATTCCTCTTCACCCCATCGGCATCGCTTATTCAATCATGCGCAACAATGCATGCTTATCCTTCGGCTGCACTTCCTTGTTAAGCCCCATGCAAATGTGCTCGCGGTCAATAACAAACCGCCGCTCATCCGGCAGGTAGAAGATATTGATATCTGACTCAATGGGATCGGGACCATGCGGATCGTGCAGAGCGAAGAAAAAGGTATAGCCGTCCGCCGTGACGCCAACTGATTCATCGGACCAGCGTCCGTCGTTGGCATGCAATAGGGTATAAGCGCGCGGTTGCCACGTCGCCCGATGCTCGCTAAGAGCTTGTAACTCCCGCTCGACGTGAGCGATGTATTGCAGTTCGCGAAAGTGCTGCTGCAGGAAATACCCGCCCATTGCACCCGCGAGTAGGAGGATAACGGCCAATACTGAGACGCCGATGATAACGGCAATCTTCTGTTTTCGCATATTCGTGTCTCCTACTCGAACGCCAACACCGCATCGTCGCCGAGGGCATTTTCGGGGTCGAGCCAGGCGGCGACGGTGGTGCGGGCCTCCGCGAGGGTGAGGTCGTGGGCGGCGAGGGTGCCGTGCAGGTGCGCCACCTGGCGCGTGCCGCTGGCGGGCGCGTCGCGGCAGAGCCAGGCGAGCAGCACGTCGTCGAGGGGTAGCGGCGCGTCCGGCGCCCACGCCAGCAGCGCCGCGGCACGCGTGGCGACCGCCTCCGGCGCGCGGGGCAGACGGGCGCGGGTGGCCGCCGCCCACGGGTGAGTGCGCAGCAGGGCGGCATAGTCGGCCAGCGCGGCATCGGCATCGCGTGCCACAGCTACCGGGTCGGGCAGGGGCGACGGGCTGCCGAGGGCGCGTCCGCAGCGCGGGCAGGGGGCCGCGGGGGTGGGCGTACCGGCGCAATAGCCGTTCCGCGCGCTCGCCAGTGCCGCCAGCGCGCGCGTTGCCGGGTCGGGCAGCGGCAACGGCAGGCGGGCCAGCGCCTTCACCGCGCGGAAGGCCGGGCGCTCGAAGGCTTCTCGCAACCCCGCCACCACCGCGGCGCCGAAGCACGCGTCGTGCCAGCGCCGGTACGCCGCCAGATACCCCTCCGCAAAGGCGGTCAGCCGCGTGCCGAGATCATCCAGTTGCGGGAGGCACCCTTCCCCCGCCGCCAGCGCCGCGTGGAGCGCCGTTGCCTCTGCCGCCAGCGCCGTGGGTTGGGGGAGCGCGAGCAAAGCGGTGCGCGGCGCCTCCCGCCGCCACCAGCGCGCGGCGGCAAGCAGCGCGTCCACTTCGTCCAGCACCGCCGCGTCGAAGACGAGCAGCCGCTCGGGGAAGGTGCGCGCCTCCGCGTCATCGAGCAGCACGCCGAGGGCCTCCGCGCGCCGCCAGCCCCACGGCTCCACTTCCAGCGCGGCGCTCCAGCCCGCCAGCGCCGCCCGTGTCTCCGCCAGCCGTCCGTGCGCGTCGCGCAGCCAGGCGGCCAGCCGCCGCGCCGTGCCGCTGCACGCCACCGGCCACGGGTCGAGGGGCACTGCCCAGCGCGCCGCCAGTGCCGCCACGCGCGGGCGCAGCGCCTCCGGCACCGTCTCCGGCGGGGCGAGGAAGGCCACCGCGTCGCCGCGCGCCAACGGCACCTCGTCCGGCAGCGGTTGCAGAAAGGCGTCCAGCCCCTGCAGCGCCCCGCTGCGTACGGCGGCGAGGAGGGTCAGGCGCGCCGTTTCCGCGGGGAGGCCCAGCGGCGGGCGGGCGAGGCGCGCCATGGCATCGGCCAGCCGCAACGGCGCCTCCGCGGCGAGCACCGGCTCCAGCGCCTCCCAGCGCGGCGGGGCCACGCGCGCCCGTCCCGCTGAGATGACCGCCCAGCCCAGCGGCGCGGCGTAGCGCTCCAGGTAGTCGGCCAGCAGCGATTGCGGGGGGAGGGTCGCTTCGCCGGGGTCGAGGAACCCGTTGACCATCTGCACCGCTGCCGCGCGGGGCGGCGCGCCGTGCGGCGCGAGGAGGGGCAGCAGCGGGAAGCGGCGCAGCAACCCGGTGTCGAGGATCTCCCCCAGGCCGGCCGCCAGCGCGCCGTCGGGCGGCCGGCCTTCGTTGCCCGCGCCGTCCAGCCACGCGCCTTCCCGGTATACGGCGCGCACGGAGGCGGCCACGGCGGGCTGCAACTCGGCGGCGCGCTCGCGGCAGCGCTGCAGCGCTTTGCGCTCACGCGGGGAAGCGGGCGGGTTGGGGTCGGCGGCGGCGCGCGCCCAGGCGGCGTATTCCTCCCACAACGCGCGCTCCTCCGGGGTGAGCGTCCGCGCCTGCCAGAGGAGCAGCGTGCCCGCATCGTCGAGCCCCGCCGTGGCCCGGCGCCAGCAGGCGGCGGCGTCCATGCCGGGCCAGGGGAAGAGCACCGCCGCCTCCGCCTGCCCCGCGGCAAGGCTCTGATACGCGGCGGCGACGTGCGCCTCCGTCACGGCGGGCAGGGCCGTCACCTGCACCGCGCGCACGGTACCCTGCCACGGCACTTCCACGCGCACGCCGTCCAGCGCGGCGGCCAACGGCCAGGCGTCGTCAGTGCACGCCTGCAGCGCCAGTTCCGTCACGCGCGGGTCGCCGGCGATGAACTCCTGCCGACACTCCCCCATGCGCGCCAGCGCCAGCGCCCCGGCGTCGTCGTCCACCGCCAGGGAGAAGAGTTCCGCCCCCGGGTCGGCGTCGCGCACCACGGCGAGATAGGCCCCGCGCCGTCGCAGCTCGTGCAGCGCGCGGGAGAGGGCCAGTGTCTCCGGTGCCGTCGTCCCGTCGAAGAGCAGCCCGCGCAGCGCCGCCACGGGCAGCGTGCGCCCCGCCAGGTGGAGCAGCGTGAGGAGATCTACCGCCCGTGCCGCCGTCGGCGTTTCCGCCAGCCCGGCCAGCGCGTCTGCCGCCGCCCACAACTTCGCCAGCCGCTCCTCCCGGCGCAAGTCGTCGCGCAGAGCGTCGAAGAGGTCGAGGGGGGTGAAGAGTCGTGTTGCCGGTCGGTCGGGCAAGGCGTCGCCCGCCAGCCGCTGCAGCGTCTCCACCGCGCCGCGATGGGGCGACAGGTGCCCGTTGACCACCGCCAGCAGCAGGTCGAGAGCGGCGGGGTGGAAGGGGTAGGCGGCGTGCAGCTCGCCCGCGGTAAGGGGCAGGCGCGCGGCCTCCGCGGCGGGGAGCAGGCACTCGGCGACCAACGCGCGGATGCCGGCGGGGTCTTCGCGCAGGAAGAGTTTCTGCCGCAGCACGTCGCCAAGTTGTTGCGGGGAGAGGGTGAAGCGGCGGAAGCGGTCCTCCACCTGCCGCCAGGAGTGGGTGCGTAGCGGGCCGACGTCGGCCAGCGCGCGCTGCAACGTGCCGACCAGCCACACCGGCGCGCGGCCCGTCCACCCGGCGAGGAATTGCAGAAAGGCGGCGTCGGCCTCGCGTTGGGCGGGGGCGCGCCCGGCGAGAAAGAGGCTCAACTCGTCGACGAGAAGGAGCAAACCGAAGTAACCCGCCGTGCGCAGCGTGGCGACCAGCGCCGCCCAGGCCTCACCGCGCGCCGGGGCGTCGGCCTCCCAGGTAAGGCCCGCCTCCGCCAGCGCACGGGCGATCTCCCGCCCCACGGCGTGCTCCAGCGGGGTGCCGGGGCGGTAGTCGTCCAGCGTGAAGTGTACGGGCAGCCAGCGGCGGTGCGGCACGGCGGAGGCGTAGCGGCGAAAGGCGGGATGGGCTTCCAGGAAGGGCGTCCACGTCTCCTCGCGCGCGGTGAGCAGGTGCAGCAGCACCAGCAGGTGCGATTTGCCGGCGCCGTAAAGGCCGTTCACCAGCACCGCGCCGCCGGTTTCCTTCCAGGCCAGTCGGCCCAGCAGCTCCTCCAGCAACGCGCGATGCTCGGGCACGGTAATGGCATACCCGCCCGTCCACGCCGCCGCGTCGCCGTCCGCCAGCGCCTCCCGCGCGTGCCGCGGATGCACCACCGGCGGAAATCCCCGCAGCCGCACCAACCGCTCCAGCCGCAGCTCGTCCATGCCGCTACCTTCGCGATGGAGAACGGATGTTCCTGCCGGAGGTTAGGGACAAATTTGGGTTATTTTACGACTTGTAAGAAAACCGCAAAGACGCAAAGGACGCCAAGGAGAGCGCAAAGGACGCCAAGGAGAGCGCAAAGGTATTATTACGCTTTGCCCCAATACCGTTCAAATCTCAAAGTGGCACGGGCGTCTCGCCCGTGGGTCTTTCGTGCCACGGGCGTCCCGCCCGTGACATCCCATGGCCGAGACGGCCATGCCACATGAGAATTGAACGGTATTGGCCTTTGCCGCTTACCCGCACAACCCCCGTTCCGCCATTTCCAGGGCGGCGAGGAGGGCGCGGGCTTTGTTCAGGGTTTCCTGGTACTCGCTTTCGGGCACGGAGTCGGCCACGATGCCGGCGCCGGCTTGCATGTAGGCGATGCCGTTCTGCACCAGGATGGTGCGGATGGTGATGGCGGTGTCCATGTTGCCGGCGAAGCTGAAGTAGCCGATGGCGCCGGCGTAGGGGCCGCGGCGGGTGGGTTCCAACTCGTCGATGATCTCCATGGCGCGGATTTTCGGGGCGCCGCTCACCGTGCCGGCGGGGAAGCAGGCGCGCAGCACGTCGTATTGATCCAGCCCGGGGCGTAGCGTGCCGACCACGTTGCTCACGATATGCATCACGTGGGAATAGTGCTCTACCGCCATCAACTCGTCCACGCGCACGGTGCCGTATGCGCACACGCGACCGAGGTCGTTGCGGCCCAGGTCCACCAGCATGATATGCTCGGCGCGCTCCTTTTCGTCTGCCAGCAGGTCGGCGGCCAGCGCGGCGTCCTCGGCGGCGTCCTTGCCGCGCTTGCGCGTGCCGGCGATGGGGCGCGTGATCACCGTGCCCGCCTCCTCGCTCACCAGCCGCTCCGGCGACGAGCCGATCAGCTTCACGTCGCCGTAGGAGAGGTAGTACATGTAGGGCGAGGGGTTCAGGTAGCGCAGCGCGCGGTAGATGTTGAACGGCTGCGCCCGCAGCGTCTCCGAGAGCGTACGCTGCAGCCGTTGGGAGAGTACCACCTGGATCACGTCGCCGGCGGTGATATACTCCTGCGCGCGCTTCACCGCGTCCAGAAAACCGTCGTGGGTGAAGTTGGCGGTCACCGCGGCGTCCGCGGCCGGCGCGTCGGGCAGCAGCCCCAGCGGGCGCGTCTCCGGTGCCTGCAACTGCGCGATCAGGTCGTCGATCTTCGCCAGCGCGCGGTCGTAGGCGGCGTCGGGGTTGCCCTCCACGCGCGCGTTGCACACCAGCAGAATGCGGTGGCGCAGGTGGTCGAAGATTACGCAGGCGTCGGTGAAGACGAAAAAGGCGTCGGGCAGCCCCAGGTCGTCGGGCGGCTCGTGGGGCAGCGCTTCGAAGTGGCGCACCATGTCGTAGGCGAAGTACCCCACCGCGCCGCCGTAGAACTTGGGCAACCCGGGGGTCGGCGCGGTGCGAAAGGCCGCCATGAGGCCTTTCAGCACGTGCAACGGGTCTTCCCCGTCGGCCAGCGTGCGCGTCTCCGCGGTGCCGTCGCGCTCCACCGTCACCTCCCGCCCGCGCGCCTGCAGCACCAGCGACGGCGCGCCGCCCAGGAAGCTGTAGCGCCCCACGCTTTCGCCGCCCTCCACGCTGTCGAGCAGGTAGGCGAAGCGCCCGTCGTCCAGCTTGTGAAAGGCGGACACCGGCGTGTGCAGGTCGCCGAGGATCTCCCGGTATACGGGGATCAGGTTATACGTCGCCGCCAGCGCGCGGAAGGCGTCGCGCGTCAGCGAGGGTTTGCTCTGTGCCGCCTGCGCGGCCGACTGCTCGGACATGATGGATCTCCTTGTCGCGCCGACTCGTACCAGTATGCCCGTTTCCCGCCCGGCGCAACAGCGATAGAGGCACACATAAAAAAAGCCCACCGACCTGATAACGGTCGGTGGGCCTTTCTGGTGCCCCCGTTGGGACGAGGGCGGGGCCGGTTTCACACGATGCCGTAGACAGGTAGGGCAGGCGTATCGGATCGCCAGCACCAGACGGTGATGGTGAGCGCTGCGTCGCCGTGTTGTCCGTGACAAATAACCATAAACGTGTGAATTAGTGCAAAGGGTGAATCCATTATCACACGGCTTTCCTCGGTTGTCAAGCCCCCCGGTGCGATGACAAGGGGAGGGGGTGGCGGGGTGAGGGGGTGATCTTTTGCCGGGGCAGAAGAGCGACGTGACAAAGCGAAGACCCCCAGGATGAATGGGGGTCTTCAGAGCTTACTCAAGTGCCCGCATCCGTCCGAGCCCCTCTCCCGCTGGGAGAGGGGCTGGGGTGAGGGCTGCGCGGGAGCGCGGAACGACTATTGAGCGGTATTGGGGTTGACCCTGTGTGTTACCCCGCCGCCACCGCTTCGACCGGGGTCAGGCTGTCCAGGAGTTCGGTGACGCTGAAGTCGGCGCCGGCCATCACGTGGTCGGAGGCGCCGTAGTAGACGCTCACCCGGTCGCCATCGACCAGCGCGCCACACGTGAAGACCACGTTGGGGAAGAAGCCGGTGGTCTCGTAAATCGCCTCCGGGTAGAGGATCGGCGTGGCGCTGCGGGCGAGGATTTTGTGCGGCTCGTGCAGGTCGAGGAGCACCGCGCCCAGGCAGTAGACGTCGTTCTCGGTGGCGGCGTGATAGATAGCCAGCCAGCCGCGCTCGGTTTTGAAGGGCACCGCGCCGCCGCCCACGCGCCCGCCGTCCCACTTGCCGGGCTGCGTGCCCATCAGGAAGTGGTGGTGGCCCCAGCACTGCAGGTCGGGCGAGTAGGCGAGCCACATGTTCGGCGTGCCGATCATCTTCGGCACCGGGCGGTGCAGGGCGACGTACATGCCGTTGACCTTCTCGGGGAAGATGCATACGTCCAGGTTTTCCGGGCAGAAGATGATGCCGCGGCGCTCATACGTCTGAAAATCGCTGGTGACGGCCAGGCAACTGGTGATGCCGGTGGGCGCCACGCCTTTATAGGCGATGTAATACGCGCCGTCGATCTCCGTCACGCGCGGGTCTTCGATGCCCCACACTTCGTTTTCATTGGCGGGGAAGAGGGCGGGCTGCGGGTCCACGGTGAAGTGGCGGCCGTCTTTGCTGCGCGCCACGCGCAGGTGGCTGATGGTGGTGAGCAGCATCCACCCCTGGCCGCGGATCACGCGGGAGTCGGAGAAGTCGATGCTCGCGTCGTTGCGGTCGAACTCCTTCACCTCCAGCACGGGTGTCGGGCCGTCGCAGTTGAGCACGGGGATGCGGCACACGCCGGGTGCGGCCACGGCGCGCTCGGCTACGCGCAGCAGCAGGATGACCTCGTCGCCGAACTTCGCCACCCCGGCGTTGAAGGCGCAGGTGACTTCGAAATCAGGCCGCGACGGCGGCACCATCGCCGACGTCACAACGGGGTTCTCGGGATAGCGCAACACGGTAACCATGATGTCCTCCAACGGATAAACGGATAGGAGATGATTCGGTGGGGGAATGAGGTTATCCTGCCACCGCGTGGGGGGTGTGTAAACATGCCGGGTGGAAAATCGTATTCGTGCTCGTGCTCGTAATCGTAATCGACCTTTCAAGTCGTCGAACACCGAGGTGGGGTGATAATTCACAGGGATGAAGGGGATGCCGTTGGGTTCTCATGTGGCATGGCCGTCCTGGCCATGGGTCTCCCGTGGCACGGGCGTCCCGCCCGTGATGTCTCCATGGCCGAGACGGCCATGCCACGACGAAGGACCCACGGGCGAGACGCCCGTGCCACTTTGAGATTTGAATGGTCTTGGAGATGAAGGGGATACGGTTCGATTACGATTACGCGCACGAGCACGATTACGATTCGGCACCCCGTAGACGACCCGCCGAAAAGGCATTACACTGGACGGGAGAGGTGC
The DNA here is from genome assembly GCA_903928345.1 of uncultured bacterium. GTDB lineage: Bacteria > Armatimonadota > Hebobacteria > CAIYQO01 > CAIYQO01. The sequence continues at coordinate 14,899 of CAIYQO010000192.1, forward strand.
GTATGCGACAACTCCTTCTGCTGTGCGGGCTGTTGCTCGCGGTGGCGGCGTGGGCGGCGCCCGACCCCGATCCTGACGCGGCGTCGCCGTTGGGGGACGGTACGGCGGCGGTGACGGCGCATGACGTGCACCCGGGCGCGGAGAAACCGGCGCTCTTCACCTTTGTGCGCGTGCAGCATGGCGCGGCGTCGTGGAACGCCAACGCGAAGGGCACCACCCGCTTCCTCGCCTTCCTCAAACCATACCTTCCTTGCACCGGCGACGCCGCCACGGTGGCGCTGAAGGACCTGGGCACGCTGCCGCACCCACCGCTGCTCTACCTGTACGCCGACCGCGACTTCGCGCTGACGAAGGCGGAGACGGCCACCCTGCACGCATATCTCGCGCACGACGGGATGCTCTTTGTGGACGGCCCGCCCGACCCGGCGGCGGTGGCGGCGGTGCGCCGCGCGCTGCTGCCGGTGGCCGGGTCGCTCACCGCGCTGCCCGCCGACCACCCGGTGACCACCTTCCTCTTCGCCTTGCACGCCCCCGGCGTGGGGGAAAACGCACGGCTGGCGGCTCACGGCGACATCGACAACCGCAACTTCGGCGCCGCGCGCGACGGGCGGCTGATCGTCTTTTACTCGCCGGGCAACCTGCTGCGCCTGTGCATGCTGGTCGCCGCCGACGCGCAGCCGTACTTCACCGCGCAATACCAGATGGTCGCCAACGTGACCGCCTACGCCGCCCTGCACGGCCACGCCCCCGCGACAAAGCAGCCCGGCGCCGACACCACCGTGACCCTGGCCGTCACCGAATACCTGGACGCCCTCAACGCCAAACCGCTGCCGCTGACGGTGGAGAAGCCGGAATGAAGTCACGGGAGATTGCCCCGGAGGGGCAACGTGTTTTAGCCCAGGGCGCGAGCCCTGGGACCGGTTACGAAAAACGATGCTCCCCCTCCCTCGAGGGAGG
>CAIYQO010000193.1 GCA_903928345.1 uncultured bacterium
AGGGACATCGGATCGGCGAAGATGGCTACACAGGGACTCGGGGGCTTGTTCGGGTCGCGAAAGCCCTTGTCTCTCCTCCATGTGACCACCTGGGCAGGAAATTACCCAACGAAGGGGAAGTTCATTCAAACGGCTTCTAAGTTCAACGTTCAACGTTCAAGGTTCAAAGTGGTTATGCGATCAGCTTTCGGAAAACCGACCCTCACCCCCCGGCCCCCTCTCCCGTTCCGCTGCGCACCACGGGAGAGGGAGAGAAGGTGGGCGGTTTTGCAATCACGTTGAACGTTGAACTTGGGACGTTGAACTAACTCAGCAGCCACCGGTTCAGCCACGCGCGAGCTTCGGCCCACATGGCGGGGGGGACTTCGTGGCCGAGGCCGGGGTAGGCGCTGAGGCGCAGGCGGGCGGGGTCGGTGTAGTATGGCAGCGCGGCAGCGTGGAAGCGTTCGTTGCACGCGAGCTGCACCAGCCCGTCGTCGGCGCCGTTGCACAGCAGCAGCGGGCGGTCGGCGAAGCGCTCGGGGTGGCGGATGGGGTCGTAGCGCGCCACGGCGGCCTCCAACGCGGGGGTGAAGTAGCGGGGGAATTCGTCCGCGGGCACCCCGTTAGCCTCCGCGCGCAGCGCCATCAGGTGGCGGAAATCGCCGCCGCCGATGAGGGGCGCGCCTACGGCGATGCGCGGGTCGAGGGCCATGCTGACCAGCGTGGCGTGGCCACCCAGCGACACGCCGGTCATCCCCACGCGGTCGGTGGCGATGCCCAGGCGCGCGGGGAGGAAATCGAGCAGCCCGCTGACGTCCAGCGCCGTGCCGACGAAGAGGCCGTACATATCCGCCGCGTGGGAAAGGCTCCACCCCGCGTTGCACGCCGGGTCGAGGCTGCGCGTGCCGTGGTTGCGCTGATCCAGCGCGACGGCGATCAGCCCGTCCGCCGCCAACTCCTCGCACCACGGGTAGACATGCTCCTTCTGCCCGCCGCGTCCGTGCGTCACGAAGACTACCGGCGCGCCGCTCAACGCGTCGCCGAAGATGGCAAGGTCGATGCCCATTAAGCAGGCGTGTTGCATGGGGATGCTCCTCCGATCATGTACTTGAATACTTCTTCTCGAATCGCCAAACGCCGATTAGCAACAATAATGGAGTCATTATAGCGGCTATTATCGCAGAGATGATTTCGTTCTGCAAGGCCAGCTTGGGATCGCCAGGTATTGAATTACTGGGGCTATCGGGATAAAAATAGACTACGATTGTTTCCCAGACGTGAAGGTTCGCGGCATCAGGATTTGGCGGCCATGTTTGATATTGACCCTTAAACACGATGCCATTTTCCGTGAATTGATATTGAATTGTATCGTGATCATTTGGCAATACTGCTGTTACCTTTGCCGTTCTTTGTACATTATGTCGTGCAAGCGGGTATAAACGCGGTAAATTGATTCCGCCTATACAGACAGCCGTGATCAAAGCCAGTAGTATCCAGATCAAAATATACTGCTTGATGGACATTCCATTGCACCTCGAATAATAACTTACTCTCGCCCCGCCACATAATACATCTCCACCCCCCGCAGCGTCACCGGGCCGTCGGCTTCCAGCAGCTCAATGCGCACGCTGGTGGCTTCGATGGGCGGGAAGGCGCAGATGGCTTTGTGGCCGATGTTCTGGCCGGTGTAGACGATCACCGGGTCGCCGTAGGGGAAGGGTTGCACGGCGATGGCGAAACGTCTGATGTGCTCGCCGGCGGTCAGCTCTTCCTGCAGCACCACGGTGTCGAGCAGCGTTGGGGCGGGCGGGGTGTAGGCCCAGCCGGCGTCGAGGGTCTGGCAGTCCGTCAGCGTGGCGAAGGGGGCGCTGAAGCGGCGGCGGAGTTCGGCGCCGAAGGCCCGGATGCGCGCGGCGTCGGGGTCGGGCAGCAGGCCGCGGCGGTCGGGGCCGAGATTGAGCAGCAGGTTGCACCCGCGCCCCACCGAGTAGTAGTACATGCCCAGCAGTTGCGCCACGCTCTTCACCGTGTGCGTGTCGGCGTCGCTGTAAAACCAGTTCGTCGCGCGGAGCATGCAGTCGCACTCGGCGGGTAGCCAGGTGGGGTGCGGCACGGTGTCGCGCGCGTCGGTGCGCACGCTTACGGGTACGGCGTCCACGGTGTTCCAGCACGGCTGGGGCGCGATGCCCGCCTCGTTGCCTACCCAGCGGTAGTCGGGGTCGCCCATGTTGAAGATGAGGATACCCGGCTGCATCCGCCGTATTTCCGCCATGATGCGCGGCCAGTCATAGGCGTGGTTTTCCGAGCCGCAGCCGTCGAACCAGAGCATAGCGATCTCGCCATAGCCGGTAAGGATTTCGCTCACCTGGGCGATGAAGTAGTCGTCGTACCCCGTCGGGTCGGCATAGCCCGGGTTGCCCCACTCGGCGGGGGAGTAGTAGAGGCCGACCTTCATGTCGTGGCGATGGCACGCAGCGGTGAAGTCGCGCACCACGTCGCCTTTACCGTCCTGCCACGGCGTGGCGGCCACGGAGAAGGCGGTGTATTGCGAGGGCCAGTTGGCAAAGCCGTCGTGGTGCTTGGCGGTGAGCACCATATACCGCGCCCCCGCCGCCTGCGCCGTCGTTACCCATTGGTCGCAATCCAGCGCGGTGGGGTGGAAGTTGGCCGGGTCCATCGGCTGCCCGTCCCAGTCGCGGTGCCCCTCGTGAAAGGTGCGGATGCCGAAGTGCAGGAAGATGCCGAACTCCCAGTCCTGAAAGGCCAGTTGCTTCGCGCTGGGGATGGCGGTAGGCAGGTAGGTGGCGGTCATGTGGGCCTCCTCGGGGAAAAGTCGGGACAGCCACCACTTTTCCAGAAACCGTGAACATCCGACGCGTGCGTGAGGAGAAAAGTGGTGGCTGTCCCGACTTTTCCCTGCGTAGTATACCCGGCGGGGCGGACGGGTTAGGCTTCGTGTGCTTGCGTCCCGCCGTGCAGGAAGGCGTCGGCGGCGTGCAGGGTGTCGCGGGCGTTGTCGTAGGCGACGAGGGTGAGGGCGTCGTCCAGTGTAGCCCAGCGGAAGGCCACATGCTCCCAGGAGATGCGCACGTCGGCGGTGTGCGCGCGCGCCAGAAAGTAGGTGACATCCTTCTTGATCAGTTGGCGCCCGCGGCGGTAGGTGTAGTGCACGGCGTGGCGGAAGTGCGGGTCGAGTTGCACGGCGGGCAGGCCGGCTTCCTCGCTGATTTCACGGACGGCGGCCTGGCGTTCGTTCTCCCCGGCGTCGAGCTTCCCCTTGGGAAAGCCCCACGGCTTGCCCGGCGCCGGCTGGAGCAGCAGATACATCAAACTGCCGTCCTCCGTCACCCGGTAAATCACCGCGCCCGCCGACTTCTCCACCGCCATCCTCGCCCGTACCCCCGTGTTAATGCTCCCCTAGTATACCCGAGCCACCGCCGTGCGTCCATGCCCGCGCGTGCCGTAACCCCCTCAATCCCCGGTCTATTGGGGGAAGGGGCGGACCTGACCCCCTCGATCCCCCTTCCCTTATACTCTTCGATTCATAAATGCGGCAATGATCTACGTTGCTACCTTTCGGTCTGTAGGGCATGGACGCCGTCCCATGCCTGCCCGTCGCAGGTCTATGCCGATGGAGCCAACAATGTGGGTTGACGCCTGAGGCGGTTACCTCTTCTCCTCTGCTCCATCGGAGCAGGTTTTCGTGAAGAGGTATGGGACGGCGCCCATACCCTACAGCCCAAGCGAATGGGCCTGCGCCCATAACCGCAATCATGAAGCAAAGCGCATGAGGAAAGGTCGCGCGGGGGAAGGGTAAAATGCACGTACCCGGCCGGCGGCGTCCATGCCGACGACCGGGTACTTCGGAGATGGAGCCGGGTCCGCAACCGTCCCCGGTTCTCCGCGGGGGGCGTCCACTGCGGGGAGGCAGCGGAATCCTCGCGGTATGGATGCGGCGTGTTTCTCACTTTGCCACTTCTCTCATCCCGTAGCAGCGATGATAGCACCCGCCGCGGGGCCGCTTCCGCCGATTCTCCCCCACTTCTGCCCGCTGTGGGAAAAGGTGGACACGGCGGCAAAGCGAATTGTACGGCAAGGGAACCGGCAAATACAGTGGAGGAATGCCATGGCGGATGCAGGCGGGCAGGGCGTGCTGGCGGGGTGCACGGCGGTGGTCACGGGGGGCGTGCGAGGCATCGGGCGAGCCAGTGCGTTGGCGCTGGCGGCGCAGGGGGCCGCGGTGGCGGTCACCTATCACACCCGCGCGGCGGTGGCAGTAGAGACGGTGCGCGAGTTGACCGACGCGGGCGCCCGTGCCGCCGCCTTTCCGCTGGACGTGCGCGACGCGGCGGGGGTGAAGGCCGTCTTCACCGAGATCGCCGCCGCGCTGGGGCCGGTGACGATTTTGGTGAACAACGCCGGCATGGTGCGCGACAACTACCTGCGCTTCATGAGCGAGGAAGAGTGGGGGGACGTGCTCGACGCCAACCTGTCCGGCGCCTTCCGCTGCGCCAAGGCCGTCCTGGCCGGGATGCAGCGCGCCAAGTGGGGACGGATCATCAATATCAGCTCCGATGCCGCCTTCGTGGGCGACGTGCGCCGCGCCAACTACGCCGCGGCCAAGGCGGGGCTGCTCGGACTCACGCGGGCGCTGGCGCGCGAAGTGGCGCCGCAGGGGATCACCGTCAACGCCGTCTGCCCGGGCATGATCGACACCGATCTGACCGGCGAGATGGAGGAAGCCCGCCGTGAGGGCCTGCTGCGCGGCATCCCCGCGGGTCGTTTCGGCGCGCCGGAGGACGTGGCCGCCCTCGTCGCCTTCCTCGCCACCCCCGCCGCCGCCTACCTCACCGGGCAGGCGATCTCGGTGGACGGCGGGCTGCATATGGGGTGACGCGCGTTGCCCCGGCAGGCGCGAAACGGTAAGTGAATCGCTCCGTATACTACCCGTGTTTCCCCGACCGGACGGCTTAACAGCCGTCCGGTTTGTTGTTGAGCTTCTGTTTACTTTTCTGCGATACGCTTGCGATAATACCCGGGTATAGTGGCAACAATGGCTATCCCCACTTACGATTGCGGCGCGGGTGGGGTACGGCCGACATTCCACTTCACGGGGGAAATGCGATGGGTCAGACTACACGTTTTCGGCTCCTGCTGGCAGGCATCGGCGGTGCGCTGGTGCTGGCGGGGGCGCTGCCGGTCGGCGCGCAGCCGGGGATCGAACGATGTGCCACCGTGCCACCCACGCCGGTGACCGCCGCCCAGGTGACCGCAAGCTTCACGGCGCTGGACAAAAACAAAGATGGCGTGTTGACGGCCACCGAGTTGACCGACGCCGCCCAGTTCGCGAAGATCGACGCCAATAAGGACGGGAAGATCACGCTGGCCGAGGCACTGGCCTTCTTCCTGCCCAAACCGCCGCCTCCGCCGCCGCCGACCTGCAAGGTCGACCCCGCCGAGGTGGCGAAGTACTTCAAATCGCTGGATAAGAACGGCGACGGCGTGATCACCTCCGACGAGTACCCCGACCCGACGCTGTTCGCGAAGATCGATGCCAACGGCGACGGCAAAATCACCCTCGCCGAGTTGCTGGCTTACGCCCAGTCGCTGCAACCCGCGACCACCACGACGACGGTAAAGCCACCGACGACCCCGCCGCCACCGCCGCTGCCAAAGCCACCGACGACCACGACGACGACAACAACGACGCCAAAGCCGCCCACGACGACGACCGCCACCGCATGCGGTTGCACGGGTAAGTGCCAGCAGCCGGAGCAGAAGCCGCCGACTACGACGACGACTCCGCCGGTGCAGAAGCCGCCGACGACGACGACCGCCACCGCGTGCGGTTGCACGGGTAAGTGCCAGCAGCCGGAGCAGAAGCCGCCGACGACCCCGCCGCCGCCGCCGGTGCAGAAACCGCCCACCACGACGACCACGACGGCGTGCGGATGCACGGGCAAGTGCCAGCAGCCGGAACAGAAGCCGCCGACAACAACAACGACTCCGCCGGCGCAAAAGCCGCCCACGACTCCGCCGCCGGCGCAGAAGCCGCCGCCGACCACTACCACGCCGCCGACGCAAAAGCCGCCGACGACCGGGGGCACCACCAGTGGGGGGACGACCGCGGGCGGAACGACGTCCAGCGGGACCACCACTTCCGGTGGGACGACCTCCGGGGGGAGCACGAGCAGCGGCTCGACCTCCGGCGGGAGCACCTCGGGTGGCACGACCAGCGGTGGCACGTCTACCGGCAATACCGGCACCACCACCAGCACTACGCCGGTGTAACGGCGCGAGATACAAGCAACTGCGACGGCGGGGACCCAGCGTCCCCGCCGTCATTGTTGGTGTGGAGACGAGTTTATGATGGTTTTTGAGCACGATTACGAGCGCGAGCACGATTACGAATAACTATCAACTGCTCTCGCATTCGTGCTACAATACCCCCCGGCTGAGAAACTATCTCAAAACACCTGGTCATCATCTCGCGGGTCCTTTCCCCGTCTGGCGGTGTTCGCTTCGCGAACCCAAGCCGTTTCACTGCGTGAAGCCAGCGGGTTGGATTTCCTGGCATGTATGTCCCCATACACTCTCGGAAATCCGCCTTGCCAGACGACGAAAATCCTCCGCGATCTGACGACCAGGCGTTTTGAGATAGTTTCTAATCTTCCACCAAGGGGTGACACGTGGAACTGGGACTGGGGATCGATGCGGGCGGGACGTATACCGACGCGGTGATTGTTGAGATGGGCGCGCAGCGGGTGCTGGCCAAAGGCAAGGCGCTCACCACCAAGGACGACCTGAGCCGCGGGGTGGCGGCAGCGGTGGGCATGCTGCCTGCCGCATTGGTAACGCAAGTGCAACTGGTCTCGCTGAGCACCACCCTGGCGACGAACGCCATCGTGGAGGGCAAAGGCGGCCGGGTCGGCGCGCTGCTGCTCGGCTTTGACGACTACGACCTGGCGCACGTGGCGCATACCCCCCGGCGCGCCGTGCGCGGGCGCACCGACATCAGCGGGCAGGAGATCGTGCCGTTGGACGAGGCGGGCCTGCGCGCCGCGGCGCTGGACATGCTGGAGCGCGATGCAGTGGACGCCTTCGCGGTGAGCGGCATGGTGAGCGTGATGAACCCCGCCCACGAGATCCGCGCCAAGGCGATCTTGCAGGAGTTGACGGACAAGCCGGTGGTGTGCGGCCACGAATTGACGATGCAGCTCGACACCATCAAGCGCACCACCACCGCCGCCCTCAACGCGCGCCTGCTGCCTATTATCGCCGAACTTATCGGCCATGTGAAGACGGTGCTCGACGGCGCAGGCATCCACGCCCCCTTGATGGTGGTGCGCGGCGACGGCACGCTGATGAGCGAAGCGCTGGCGCGGCAGACCCCGGTGGAAACGATCCTCAGTGGCCCGGCGGCCAGCGTGTGCGGCGCGCAGGTGCTCTCCGGGCTGTCCGACGGCCTGGTGGTGGATATCGGCGGCACCACCAGCGACATCGCGCTGCTCATCGACGGGCAACCGGTGGTGGCGGCGCGCGGCGCCCGCGTGGCCGACTGGTCGACGAACGTGCGCGCGGTGGACATCGAAACGGTAGGGTTGGGCGGTGACAGCGTGGTGGCCTTCACCCGCGACCACCGGCTTACCATCGGCCCGCGTCGCGCGGTGCCGCTGGCCTTCCTGGCGCACGCCCACCCGAGCATATTGACCGAGCTGGAACGCCTGTGGGAGACGCGTGAGACGCGTACCGGCCTCACCCAGCCGGTGGAGTGCTACCTGCGCGTGAAGACGGGCGACGGCGTCGAATTGACCCCCAGCGAGCGCCGCACGCTGGATGCGCTGGCCGACGGGCCTCTTTCGCGCGACACACTGGCGGAGCGCATCGGTGCGCTGGACGCCTCGCTGGTGCCGGTGAAGCGGCTGGAGACGCTGGGCCTCCTGCAGCCGTCCACCCTTACCCCTACCGACGTGATGCACCACCTGGGGATCTTTACCGCGTGGAGTTGCGAGGCCGCCGCGTGGGGCCTGCGCCTCTTCGCTGAGCGCGCCGGGGTGTCGGTGGACACGCTGGCCGCGTTCACGCTGGACACCTTCTCCTATTGGATGACGCTGCACCTGATGCGGCGCGTCATCCGCCACACGCGGGTCATTCCCGACCTGCCCGCCGGCCCGGCGGATCGCGCGCTGCTCGACATGCTCTGTGACCGCACCAACCTGCACGGCCTCACCCTCACCGCGCACTTTGAGCACCCGCTGGTGGCCATCGGGGCGCCGGCGGGGGCGCTGGCGCGGCAGGCGTCGGAGAAGCTGGGCGCGCGGCTCATCATCCCCGAGCACGCCGAAGTGGCCAATGCCGTGGGGGCGATCACCGGCACGATGACGCTGTTTGTCGAGGCGACGATCAACCCGGAGGAGGATTGCTACATCGTGCACTCCCCGACGGAGCGCCGCGTCTTCGCCGGTCTCACCGCCGCCCGCGCCTGGGCCGCCGTGCACGTGCGGGAACTGCTCGCGGAACGGATCGCCGCCGCGCAAGCCCCGGGCTTCGACTTTCACGTCGAAGTGCACGAAGTCGACCGCACCGGCGCCACCACCATGGGCAACCTCTTCCTGGAATGCCATGTCCGCGCCACCGCCGTGGGGCGGCCGGAGTTCGCGGGGCTGGCGGCGCGATAGGGGGGAACGATTCACCGCCGAGGCGCAGAGAGCGCAGAGAAGTTATTGGTAAGGAACCGGGCGTAAGTATTGTCACTCGTAAGAAAGTGCCGGGTATGCGCATCTGCAGGGACTGTCCCGTGGCGTCACGTGCGGGAGAATCGGGTCCGTGGTGGCTTCCGGCAGGGGCGTGTGTCCGTCCTGCGATTCTGTGCAGGGGCTGTCCCGTGGCGTTGGTTCAACGGTACCCCACGGGACAGCCCCTGCAGGAATGCGAATCCCGGTTGCCCATACATCACGCACCTGCCCCGCAGCCAGCATCGTCTGGACGAGACGCCACGGGACAGTCCCTGCAGAGAGCGAGCCGGGCTCTTAGCCCCTTTCCAAACGGTGACTAAGAATGGTACCTGAACTGGGAGCGACCTTGCTTCCGGCCCAATCACTTTCTCTCTGCGTCCTCCGCGCCTCTGCGGTGAAACGAACCCCTAATACCGCCCATACGTCCGCGCCGTGTCGATCATCGCGTGGAGGTTTTCGAAGGGGGTGTCGCGGCCGCATTGGTCGCCGGTGGAGAGGATGAAACGACCGCCCGCCGCGGCGTCGTCGATGGCTTGCTTTGACGCGGCGATTACGTCGTCGGGGGTGCCGCGCAGCATCACCTCGGTGGTGTGCAGGTTGCCTTTGAGGGTGATGTGCGCGCCGAAGCGCCGCTTCAGGTCGGCCAGGTTGCAGTCGCCCATCGGGGGAATTTCCAGCGGGTCGATGGAGGTCAGGTGCGTTTCCTCCGCCATGATCTGCACCAGCGCCGTCTCGGGGCCGCAGGAGTGGATGTGCGTGGGGATGCCCGCCGCGTCGGCGAGTTCGACGACACGCTTTACCGCGGGGAAGGCGAGTTGGCGGAAGATCTCCACCGTCTGGAAGACCAGCGTGCCCGAGCCGCCGACGCAGATGAAGTCGGGGCGCTCGGGGAGGGCCATGAGGTGGTGAAAGTTCGCCTCCGCGGCTGCCAGCCGCTCCTCCGCCCACTGCGCGTGCAACTCCGGGTGGTCGTAGTAGTGGTAAATCGCCTCTTCGTTGCCCAGCGCGCAGGAGTACGTCACGAAGGCGCCCACCAGCCCCTGGTCACCCATGCGCGCCTTCAGCGCGCGCAAGCCGTCAGAACCCAGGTCCACGGGTTGCACACCCTCCAACGGTTCCCAGCGTGTCGGCACCGGGGGCAGGTTCACGCGCGCCACCGGCACGCCCATGGTGGGCGGGTCGGCCACGTAGTAGATATCCACCGTCGGCGCCCAGACCCGCTTCCCGTTCTCTACGTACGACGCCTGGGTGACGATGCGCTCCGGCGTGCGCTGGATGATGTAGCGCTCCCACGCCGGGCCCTCCGGCGGCGGGGCAAGCTGCAGCGGAAAGTAGCCATCCATCACCGCGTCGATGCCGAAGAACTTCGCGCAATCGACGTAGGCCTCCCAGATCGGCGGGTCGTTGTACAGGTACAACTGCCAGAACGGCTTGCCGGTGAGCTTCGCCGGGATCATATTGGAGAAATCCGGCGCCACCGGCACGCAGTCCGGGATGCCGCCACGCAGCGTGGTGAGCAGGCGTTCGCGCGAGGTCATATGCATAAACCTTTCTCACAAGAGAACGTTCACCGCAAAGGCGCAGAGGACGCAAAGGGGACACGAAGAGAAGTTTTGGCTGCCGCCTGACTCACCGACCCTTACAAATTCTCTTTGCGTGTTCTTTGTGTCCTTTGCGTCTTTGCGGTTATTTCATCGCTTTCTCGTAATACGCGCCCACCGCCTCGACCTGCCCGGTGGCGGTGGAGGTGCGGATGGCCTCGACCAGCGCCTGGGCGCGGAAGCCGTCCATCGCGTCGGGGTTCGCCGTGCCCGCGGCCACGTTGGCGGCGAAGGCGTTGAGCTGCACCTCGTAGTAGTCGCAGGCGGGCAGCATGGGTTCCTCGACGCGGCCGTCACCCCAGTGGATGCGCAGGATGGGCCGGTTTTCCTCGTAGCGGTCCCAGTCGGGCATGGACAGCGTGATGCGCGCGCGTTCGGCGGTCACCTCCCAGGTGTCCTCCCACCCGGTGCGCCAATCGCCCACGCCCAGCACGCGGTGCAGGCCGTAATCCCAGCAAGCCACGAAACCGTCGTAGTCGAAGGTCGCGGTGGTGTAGCCCTCATACGGCAGGTCGCCCCAGGAGCGCGTTTTGCCGAAGACCCCGCGCGGCTCGCCGAGTACCCAGCGCATGATATCCAACGAGTGGCAGCCGCTGGTGACCAGGTTGCTGACCATGAGGCGCACGTAATTGGCGTCGTTCTGGATGTCCAGCCACTTCGCCGCGGGCACGCCGCCGGAGTTGCGGATGGTCACGTGCTGGATCTCACCGGCCTCCTCCTGCACCAGCCGGCGCAGTTCGCGGTAAGCCGGGTGGCAGCGGCGCATGAAGGCGCTCTGGAAGATGCCCGGCGCCTCGCGCGCGGCCTGCGCCACCTCGATACCCTCCTCGAGCGTCGTCACGATGGGCTTTTCGCACAGCACGTGCTTGCCCGCCGCCAGCGCGGCCTGTGCGCTTTCGGCGTGGTCGATGTTCGGCGTGGCGACCAGCACCGCTTGCACGTCGTCGCGCGCCAGCAGCGCCGCGCGGTCGGTGGTCCAGGCGCAGCCCAGCCGCTCCCCCATCGCCCGCGCCCGCGCCGGATCGATGTCCATCACGCAAGTCACGTGTATGGGTGTCCGGTCGAGGTGCCGCACGTGCATCCCGACGATATTGCCGCAGCCGATAATGCCAAGGTTAAGCATGGTGTCTCCTTATGGGGGGACGTTAACCACAGAGACACAGAGGCACAGAGAACTCAGTTATTGCTGCGCAGCAATCAAAAAATCTCTGTGTCTCTGTGTTTCTGTGGTTCAAACGACTCCTTCGTATTCAAACCAGTCGAAATCCGCCGGCGTGGTCGAGGCCGCGCCGTTGCCAGTGGCGTAGAGGCCGAAGTAGACGCCGGTGAAGCCGCCGGCGACTTCGGAGGACAGGTAGCGCGGGCGGGCGCTGGCCAGCGTGAGGCGGCACGTCGCGCCTTCGGCGAGCAGGCTGAACAGGTAGCGGTCGGGATGCGCCTCCACCTCCAGCGTGACGGGGCCGTCGGGCAGTGCCTCGTGGGCGACGATGGCGGTGAGGTCGCCGATGTGCTTGCGCACAAAGGCGAAGCGCTCGTGGCCGGCGCGGGTGATGCCGATATCGTAGCGGTGGGCGGCGTTCATCAACACCGTCAGACCGGCCTCTTCGCCGGGGTGGGCGGGATGGAACTCCAGCCGGGCGGCGGCGCGGCAGGCGAAGTGACGTTGGCGCACGCCGACAAAGGTGGGGGTGTCGGCATCGTCGAGGGTCAGCGCCGTGCCGTGCAGGCGCAGCCACCCCGGGCGCGCGGCCAAGTCGTAGGACGCCGGCTCCGGGTTGCGCAGGTAGTTCCATTGGAAACCGAGCGGGCCGTCGAAGTCGTCACGCACGGGCGCGGCGGGCCAGGGGTGCGCGGGCAGCGTCGGCACGTCCATCCGCAGCTCGACGGGATGCACTACCGGCCAGCCGTTTTCCCACGTCACGGGAGCGAGAAAGGTCTCCCGGCCCAGGTGGTGGTAGTCGCCGCCGGTGTTGCGAAAGGCCAGGAAGGCCAGCCACCAGGAGCCGTCGTGCGCCTGCACCAGCTCCGCGTGCCCGGTACCCTGGATGGGGTGTCCGCCGCGGTTGCGGTGGGTGAGGATGGGGTTGTGCGGGCAGGGCTCGAACGGCCCCCACGGCGACTCGCTGCGCGCCAGCGTCTCCATGTGGCCGTATTCGGTGCCCCCCTCGGCGCAGAGCAGGTAGTACAGGCCGTCGATCTTATACAGGTGCGGCCCTTCCACGTAGCGCCCGCCGGTGCCGCGCCAGATGAGGCGCGTCTCGGTGAGCTTCCGCCCTGTTTTGGGGTCGATGACGCACTGCCCGATGCCCCCCGGCACGCCGTTGGAGGTGAAATACACCGTGCCGTCGTCGTCGAAGAGCAGCGAGGGGTCGATGCCGCCTTGATCCACGAGGATCGGCTCCGACCACTCCCCGGCGGGGTCGGCGGCGGTGACGTAGAAGTTGCCGATGTTGCTCACGTTCGTCGTCACCATGTAGAACAGGCCGTTGTGGTAGCGCAGCGTCGGCGCGTAGATGCCCCCCGAGCAGGCCACGCGCGCCAGCGGCAACTGCGTCGCCCGCGTGAGGCAGTGCCCGATCTGCCGCCAGTGGATCAGGTCGCGGCTGTGAAAGATAGGCACGCCGGGGAAGTATTCGAAGCTGCTGTTGACGAGATAGTAATCCTCCCCCACGCGAATCACGCTGGGGTCGGGGTAAAAGCCGGGGATGATGGGATTGGTGTAGGGCATGGCGACCTTTTTTCCGGCGACCGAGGTCGCAGCTCTTCGGCCATTCGGCCAGCCGTCCGCCTGCGCGGACGGGGGAGAAGAAATAGGGTTTACGGTTTTGGTGCGTCCCGACGAAGTCGGGACGCCTGGCGCGAAGTCGCCGAACAGATGCGATTTCAATCGCCCCCAGGAAGCTTTTCGTCCCGGCGGTCGGAAAACCTTCTATTGCTACCGCAGTTGGCATTCGATGGCGGCGAAGGGGAAGTCGACCGGGAGGTTGGCGGTGATGCGGCGCGGGGGGGCGGGGGTGTCGCCGGTGGCGGTGCGCGTGGCGGGGTCGTAGGTGCGGGCGTGCCAGGTGGAGGAGTCGATGATGTGCAGCGCGCCGTCGTAGGCCAGCACGGTGGTGGGGTAGTCGCTCGGGTGCAGGGTGGTGAGCACGGTGGCGGCGGCGGTGTCGATGACCGCCACCCCGGCGCTGGAACCGGCGAGGAGCTGGCTGCCGTCGGGGGTGAGCGCCACGCTTTCCACCAGTAGCGGCAGTTTCACGGTGTGCAGGATCGTTTTCGTCTTCAGATCTACCTCCAGCACCGCGGAACCGAAGAAGCACCCGACCCACGCGCGCGTGCCGTCGGCGGTAAGGGCGATGCCGGTGGGGTAGACCTCGCCCAGCGGGATGTGCTCGACCACTTTACACGACGGCAGGTTGATGACATCGAGGCGCCCATTGCCCTCGCTGGTGACATAGAGCCGCTTTTTCCCCGCGTCATACGCCAGCCCCATGGGGTGATGACCCACCGGGATGCAGGCGACCTGCTTCGTGCCATCGAGCAAGTAGACGGCGTTCTGCGTGAAGGCCGCGGCGGCGATCACGCGGTCGGGCAGCGGTTTCACGAAAGCCTTGGCGCCGGGCGCGGGATACGCGGCGGCGGGCAGGGTGGTCAGCGCCTGGAAGGCCGCAGCATCGTGCGGGTCGCCGGTGCGCGCCACGTCGGTCGCCGACAGGCCCGCCGTACGCAGGATGGTCAGCGCCATCAGGCAGCCGCCGTCGTCATTGGGGTGCCACTGGTTGGCCATCAGCTTCGCGCGCGGCGTCGGGTTATGCGTCAGCGCGCCGTAGATGTCGGCGACGAGGGCGTGCTCTTTCGCGGCGATAGCGTAAATCTCGTGCGCTTCCTGCTGCACGGTGGCGTCGAACCCCTGCGCGCGGTCGGGCGTGTGGAAGTAGCGGCCGTCGAAGAGCGGCGCATCGCACATGCCCGACGGGGTAGTGCAGAGCACGTTGATCTTCGCCTTGCGCAGGCGGGCGACGATTTTGCCGTAAGTGGCGCTGAACTCCTCCGGCGCCATGTGCATGCAGTCGTTGACGCCGAGGGCGATGACCACCCAGGTGGGTTTGAGATCCAGCACATCGGTGTCGAGACGAGCGAGCGCCTCCCAGGTGCGGTTGAGGGTGACGCCGGCGTTGAAGACGGGAATCGTCTCACCGGGGGTGACGGCGCGCAGCACGCGCACCAGGTGGCGGGCGAAGAGACCCTCCTCGGTGATGGAATCGCCCAGCAGTACGATGCGGTCACCGTGGTGCCAGCGCAGGCCGTGGGGCACGGGCGCGGGGGCCGGCAGCGGGGCGTCGAGTTCGAAATGCGCCTTGCCGATCTGCACCGCGTGGCCCAGGCGCCGCTGGTCGATGCGGTTCTGCGCAAAGAGCTGCCCCTCGGGGGTGAAGCGGAAGGTCACGGTATGTGCCCCGGCGCGCAGCGCGTGCGGCACCTGGGTATGCACCGGCACCCCGGCGTTCTCCGGCGTCACCTCACGGGTGCAGAGCACGGGTTGCCACGCGCCGTCATCGAGGCGGTATTCGTAGCGCGAGCGGGAAAAGACCCCCGGCCCCGACCCGTCGATCACCAGCCGGTACGTGCTCGCCGCGGGCAGGGTGACGGCGTATTTGACGAACAGGGTGTCGGCGGTCGGCGGCGTCGTCAGGCGGAAATCGCCTTGCGCCGTGCAGTGCGCGAAGTCGGGGATGTTCGTCTCGACCGGTTTCGTCAACGGCAGCATCACCCCTCCCCACGCCGCCCCCCACGCCAACGCCAACAGCAGCAGGTACATACGCGGCATCTGTCATCCCCCCTGATGGTAATAGCGGCATCGTAGCACTGCGAGGGAGGGGCGTCAATGTATGCGAAGGGAGTTGCAATAACGGCTACCGATCCGGAATATTCTTAGTCACTGTTTGGAACAGGGCGGGAGCCCGGCACGCTTACCTACCTTGCCTGGAGTCGAGCCGGGCTCCCG
>CAIYQO010000194.1 GCA_903928345.1 uncultured bacterium
CCCCCTCATCCCGCTGGGAGAGGGGGAGCGCCGGGGTGAGGGCACGATTCCCTACCGATGTACCGCCATCAGCACGAAGTACAGCAGGCTCATCAGGCTGATCAGGGCCACGCTGCCCCAGGCGATGGCGTTGAAGGCGCGACTGTTGGTGTATTCGCCCATCAGGCGCTTGTTGTTGGCGAGGAGCACGATGAAGACCATGATGATGGGCACCAGCACGCCGTTGATAACCTGGCTGAGCAGGATGAGCTGAAAAAGCCATGCCTTGGGGGTGATGAGCACGATAATACACCCCAACGCGATGGTGCCGGTGAGCAGACCGAAGAAGATGGGCGCCTCGCGGAAGCGGCGGTCGAGGCTGCCCTCCCACCCGAAAGCCTCCGTGATGGAGTAGCAGGTCGTCAGCGGCACGGCGGCGGAGCCGAGGACGCTGGCGCCGAAGAGCCCGGCGCCGAAGAGGTACGGTGCCGCGCCATGCACCAGGCTCTGCAGCGCGGTGGCCGCCTCGCCCGCGTCGTTGAGCTGGTTGACGCCGAACCCTTTGTAGAGCACCGCGGAGGTGACGATGATGAAGAGTGCGATGATGTCGGCGGAGATGGCCCCGCTGATCACGTCGAAGCGGCGTAGCGGCAGATCCTGCTTGCGCTCACCCTTGTCCACTACCGACGCCTGCAGGTAGAAGGTCATCCACGGGGCGATGGTGGTGCCGATGAGGCCGATGGCCACCTGCAGGTAGGTGAAATCGCCATGCCCCAGCCAGTCCAGCGTCGGCACCACCATGGTGGTCAGCGCGGCGTGCCAGTCGGGGTGCACGGTGAAGGCGGCGATGGGGTAGGCGAGGAACAACCCGGCGAAGAGGAGCAACCCCTTTTCCACCACGATGTAGTTGCCGCGTACCAGCAGCAGCCACAGCGCCACCGCGAAGATGGGCACGGTGATGAGCTTGTCCAGCCCGAAGAGTTGCAGCGAGGCGGCGACCCCGGCGAAGTCGGCGGTGGCGGAAACGAAGTTCGCCAGCGCCATGGTGAACATCGCGAAGATGGTCCAGCGGACGCCGTACTCCTCGCGGATGAGGTCGGACAGCCCCTTGCCGGTGACCGCGCCCATGCGCGCGCACATCTCGAAGACGGCGACCAGGGGGAAGGTGATAACGAAGAGGAGCCAGAGCAGGTTGTACTTGTACGCGGCGCCCGCCTGGGCGTAAGTGGCGATGCCCCCCGCGTCATTTCCCGCGCTGGCGGCAAGCAGACCCGGACCGAGCACCGCTACATAGGCGAGCCAGCGTGCGCGTTTTCTCGTCGGGCTCATCCATCGTCTCCTCCACCGCGAGTGGTTTCAGCGCGTGCCCGAGGGCCTGCAGTAGTTGCATAGTAACAGTTTCGCCGGGTCAGGAGGGATACCTTTTCGCGTTTGTATTCAGGAGTCAGGAGTCAGAAGGAGACATTGCGCACCAACTCCGTCCCATGCGATGAAGGATTACGCCGCTGCGCGGTTGAATCTACACAGGTGATCGAGCAGGTGCGCGACGACGGCTATGCGGCCTCCTGACTCCTATCTCCTAACTTCTTTTCCGAGGTGCTATCATGCGTTATCGTTCCTGGGGGCCCCGCGGGGTGCAAGTGTCGGCGTTGTCGTTCGGGTGCGGGCGGCTGCCGGAGGACGATGCCGAATCCACGGCGCTCATTCAGGCGGCCGTGGCGGCGGGGTGCAACTACTTCGAGACGGCGTCCTTCTACTGCGGCGGCCAGTGCCAGCAGAAGACGGGCCTCGGGGTGAAGGGGTTGACGGACAAGGCCATGGTCTCCGCCAAAATCGGCGTGGAGCCCACCACCACCGCCGACTCCTACCGCAAGGAATTCGAGCGGCAGCTCACCGTGCTCGGGCTCGACCGCGTGCCGTGGCTGATGGTCGGCTGGCTGTCGGTGGAGAATCTGCCCCACCTGACGAAGAAGGGCGGCGCGCTGGAAGCCATCGAGCAGGCGCGCAGCGAGGGGCTCATCGACCACCTCGGCTTCACCGGGCACGACACCCCGGAGAACTTCATCGAGATTCTGAAGACGGGCCTCTTCGAGAGTATGACCGTCTCCTACCATATCCTCAATCGCACGTATGAGCCCGCCATCGCGGCGGCGCGCCTGTTGGGCATCGGCGTGGTGGCGATGAACCCCGTGGGCGGGGGCTTGCTCGGTGCGCCGTCCGCGGAGCTGCAGCGCCTGCTGCCCCACGCGTCGGCCACCACCGCCGCGCTGGCGCTGCGCTTCGTGCTCGCCAATCCCGGCATCACTACCGCCTGTTCCGGTATGGCGACTCTGGCACAGTTGCAGGAGAATGTGGCGACTATCGACGGCGTGCCCGAGGCCGCCGACGCCGACCACACCGCCATGACCGCCGTGCTCGACCAATTCAAATCCCTCGGCGACCGCTTCTGCACCGGCTGCCGCTACTGCATGGACTGCCCGCACGGCGTGGACATCCCCGGCAACTTCAACCTGTACAACCTGGCTACCGTCTACGGCCTGCGCGACCATGCCCGTGCGTCGTACCACAACATGGAGCCCGCCAAGCGCGCCTCCGCCTGCACCCGCTGCGGCGAGTGCGAAACCAAGTGCCCGAACCAACTCCCCATCATCGCCCAGCTCGACACCGTGCGGGGGTTGTTTGAGTCGGTGGCGGTGTAAGTTAGGGGACGAAACCACAGATTGCACAGATTTACACTGATTTTAGGGCCGGGGGGAAGGACGACCACCGATCAGGTATGTTCTGAGTCACCGTTTGGAACAGGGCGGGAGCCCGGCTTGACAGTAGAGAAGCTTTCCTCATTGCCCCGAAGGGGCGTGCGAGGCTAGCCATGGGCGTAAGCCCGTGGTCTGATACCAAACCCGAGCCACGACGGGGCGGCAGACACACCTTCTGTCGCCCATCGGGGCTCGGTTTTACGGTACCGGTACCACGGGTTTCACCCGTGGCTAGCTTCGCACGCCCCTTCGGGGCAGAAAACCCCGTTCCCCTAACTCCCGTACCACACCACCAGCGCCCGCAGGGTGGTGCGCTCGGTGAGTTGGGTGTGGCGGTAGCGCTCGGTGGGGAGGTTGAGCAGCGGGGTGATGCCGAACTGGTGGTTGAGCACCTCCAGCGCGCGGTGCACGGCGGGGGCGTCGAGGGCGGGCAGGTTGCGGCCCGCGGCGAAGAGGCGGGCGAACCAGAGCTGCAGCGGGTAGGTGAGCAGCAGGCCGTCCAGGCCGTCCAGGAACGACCGGTGATAAAACGGGACGCCGCAGAAGCCCAGCGCCTGCAGCTTCACGCGGTAGTAGCGCGTCAGCGCAGCGGCAGCCTCACCCTCGGGGACGCCGAACATCCCCTCCAGCGCGGCGAAGGGCACCTCGGGGAAGTCCGCCTGCAGCGGCGGCACCGTGCCGCGCCCGCCCAACATGCGCCAGGCATGGCGGAAGCGCTCCCCCACGTCCGCGCGCTCCCCGATGCGGTCGGCGCGCCCGTAGACGCCCAGCACCTGGCGGAAGAGCAGCAGATTCACCCCGCCCGGGTGCACGCGCGTCAGCGGGTCCTCCTTCGCCGCCGCGAGCAGCCGGGCGACCACTTTATTCAGCACCTCGTCCAGCTTCCCGCCGTCGAGGTCGGCGATACGGCGGGAGCGCAGCGTGGCAGACAGGGTCACCACGGCGGTAAGGCGGCGGGTGAGGTCGAGCTTCGGCGCGGCCAGGAGCGCCAGCACGGCGTCGGTAATGCGCAGCAGCGCCGGCCAGCCCACGGTGACGCGTCCGAAGAGGGGCGGCGCGGGGAGGCGCACGGCGTCGTCGGGCAGCACGGAGGGCAACATGGCGCGCAGCCCCGCCGCATGGGTGCTCAGCGCCGCGCCGCGGCTGGCCGCCACCGCCGGGCAGTCGAAACGGATATCCATCCGCGCCCGGGTGCCTTCCGGCACCAGGATGAAGGGGTAGAGCCGGCAGGCGACCTGTTTGGCATCCTCACCGCAGCGCTTGTGGATGCGGCACAGGTTGTCGTCATCGAGAAAGACGCAGGCGCCGTCCGCCCGGTGCGCGATGAATTGCTTATCCCCGCTGCCGGTGAAGAGGGGCACGCCGGCCAGCGCCGGGTCGTCGTCCCAGCCGATGGCGCGGATGCGGTCGGCGTCCGCCGCCGTCGCCGCGATGGCGAAATACCCCCGGCAGCACTTGCCGCACCCCTCGCAACTGTATACCTGCCCCCGCGGCGCCGCCGCCAGCGTAAAAGCCGAACCCGTCATGCGTTCATGATACCAGGAAAGGGAGATGGGGGGAAAGGGCGAAAAGATGGGGGGAATGCAAAGTGAAAAATGAGAAATGCAAAAGGTGAAATGTGGGATAGGGAAGGGGTGCCGCGCTGACCACTGCTAATCCCCGCCTGTTCCCAGTTCCCTATCCCCTACGTTTGACTGCCCGTGTCGTCGGGCATCTCAGTTGCACCTCCATGATGGGGGAAACCGGATATGCTGCCCACACGGACAACGATCATACTCCTCGCCGTCGCGGCGCTGGGGTTGTTGCTGCTGGGGCGGGGAGCGCTGCCCGCGCAGGCCCCGCCGGCCGTCGCGCCCCCGCCCGCGGCTCCGCCGTCCCCCTACACGGCGCCGGATTGGCACGCCGTGCTCGCCGGCACCGATCCGCTGCGCTTGCTCGTCGTCGGGCACAAGGCGATGCTCGCCTGGAAAGGCGACGCCGACGTGCGCGTCTCCTACGCCGCCACCGATGCCGACGTCTACACCGCCCACGCGGGGGAGCAGGTTGGCGTGGTGCGCACGCCGGAGGGGGGCTGCGCGTTGCGGCAGGAGGGCAAAAACTTCCTCACCGTGACGGAGGCCTTCCGCCTCACCTCGCCGAAACCGATCCTCCTCTGGACGCCGCAGCCGGAGACGTGGCGCATCGTGCACGGGCCGGTGGTGATTACCCCGCTGGCGGACAACACCTTCGGCATCGCGCAGGAACTGCTGCTCGAGGACTACCTGCGCAACGTGGTGTGCGGCGAAATGCCCGCCTCCTTCCATGCGCAGGCGCTGCGCGCGCAGGCGATCATCGCGCGCACCTACACGCTGGCCAAGCTGGGCCGCCATGCCGACGAGGGCGCCGACCTGTGCGACGAGGTGCATTGCCAGGTCTACGGCGCCGACGCTAACCGCAGCCGCGCCACCGATGAAGCCGTGGCGGACACGCGCGGGCTGGTGCTGATGTACGGCGACACGCTGGCGGAGGCCTACTACCACGCCACCTGCGGCGGGGTGACGGACGACGCGGGGCTGGTCTGGGGGCCGGAATACGCCCGTCCCTACCTGGTCGGCGGCACGAAGGACAGCGCGGTGAAGGAATCCGCCGCCATCGGCGACATCCTGTGCGCCTCCGGAGGGTACTGCAAGCGCTCAAACGGTTACCGCTGGACGCGCGTCTTCTCCGCCACCGAGGTGAATGAGCTGGTTAGCCGCAACCTGACGAAAGTCACCGGCGACCCCGCGGCGAAGATGAGCAAGGTCGTCAACATGAACGTAGAGGAGCGCACCCCCAACGGCCGCGTGGCCCGGCTGCGCGTGGAGGGGGACGGGGCCAGCTACGTGGTAATCGGCGACCAGGCACGCTGGCTCTTCGGCACCGGCGATCCCGGTCCCGAGGGCCTGTGGAGTACGCTGTTCGACCTCACCGTCACCCGCGACGCCCGGGGCGCCATCACGCAATACACCTTCAAAGGCGCCGGCCGCGGCCACGGCATCGGCATGTGCCAATGGGGCGCCGACGGCCGCGCCCGCGCCGGCCAAAGCTACCGCGAAATCCTCGCCGCCTATTACCCGGGAACGAAAGTAGTGACGGGGAAATAGGGACGGGGAACGCATGACCTCGGTCGCCCTCGTTCTTTGACCTTGCACCCGCCCCCTCCTCGCTTCCCGCTCCTTGCTTCTTCCCCCCGTCATTGGTATCCTACGGTCGAACGCCCGCGCTTTCGAAGGAGTCGTGCCACGATGTTGTCCCGCTGTGTTGTGCTGTGCTGTCTGTTGTGCGCTCCGCTGCTGGCGTGGGCCGGGCCGGCATATGATCCCCTGACGACGACCTTGCCGACCTATTTGCTGCCGGACACCGCGGCGGCGGATGGGAATTTGAGCGAGTGGGCGGATATCCCCGTCATCCCCGCCGACCGCTTTCACGGCGTCTACACCCCGCCGGGCGGCGCGGCGTATCAGCCCTCCGCGAATTTCGCGCCCACAGTGCGCTGCGGCATGGTGAAGGGCAAGCCCGATCTGTACTTTCTGGTGGTGGTACAGGACAGCCAGCGCTATGTGGAAGATCAACCGCACTGGATTATCGGCGATTACCTGGAGCTGTATCTGGATTACGGACGCGCAGCGCGCGACACGGCGTTCCCCGGGTGGAATGCCCGGCGTGACCCGAAATGGCTCGCCCCGCCGCCCATGGGGCAATTCGGCTTTCGTCCGCAGACGCTGCAGGTGACGCCGGATACATTGCACACCGCGAATGCCCGCGACTGGCAGGTCGATTACGCCTCCGTGCTGGTCGACGGCGGCTACGCCTACGAAGTCCGCGTGGACAGCGCCTCCGTGCTGGCGAGTTTGAAGATGACCACCCTGCCCGCTTACCTGGGCATCGACTTCGGCCTCATGGATCAGGATTACATGCTGGAACTCTCCACGGAGGGCTGGGCGAATATGGACGGCACCTACAAGCTCTTCGGCGACGGCATGGAGCACGCCTTCCCGGATCGCTACGGCATGATCTCTACGCATCCCATCCCCCCGTCGGCGGATGCCCCGCGCGTGCCGCTGCCCCGTTCGTTGCGCGCCCACTTCGGCGAGTTGCCCACGCCGCGCGCGGTGATGGACGCGGTCCGCACCCTGCCCCCGGCGCAACTGGCCGATCTGGTCTACTGGGCGGGCCTGCAAGGCACCGTCTTTGATGTGCCGCTGGTGACGGCGCTGCTGGCGACGGGCGACCCGCTGGTGGAGGAGAATTGCCTGACTGTGTTGCGCTTCAGCGATCAGTCGGCGGCGTGTAAAAAGGTCGGGCTGGATTTCGTCTACCACCAGGAGCCGTCACGGCTCTCGCCGCAGGTGCTGGTGCTGGCGAATCTGCTTAACGAGCAGGAGCACGCCGGCTACCAGCCGCAACTGCTCGCCTTGCTCACGCATGCCGATACCACGGTGGGCATCTCGGCGGCGCGGGCGTTGGCCGCCGTGGGCACCGCCGCGGACGCCCACGCCTTCGCGGAGATTCAGGCGGCCCTGCTGGCGGATTTACGCACCAAAACGGCGAACCCGGCGGACGCCGCGCGGCTGACGGCGTATCGCGTGCTGGCCGGCGCGGCGCTGGAAACGCTGCAGGCGCGCACCACGCCGATCGTCCTGCCGCGCGCCACGCCGGTGTGCACGCCCCGGAACGCCAACACCGATCTCGAACGCTTCATTCCCGCCGACGGCAACACCGTCTACAGCGCGAAGGGGCTGGCGCACGCGTGGCCCAAAGCCGGCCCCAAGGAGCTGTGGCGCGCGGAGGTGGGGCAGGGGAAGAGCGCGGTGGTCGAGGCGCGCGGACGCGCCTTCACCCTGGTGATGACGGAGGGCAAGCAGTGGGCGCTCTGCCTGGACCCGGCCACCGGGAAGACGAAGTGGAAGCATCTGCTCATCGATAAGGAATCGCATCACGTGGTGGACGGCCCTACGGTCACCCCGGTGGTGGACGGCGACCGCGTGTATTGCATCGCCGGCGGCAACTGGGCGGACAACGGCGCCGTGGTCGCCTGTCTGCGCGTCGCGGACGGCACGGAACTCTGGCGCGAAAACACCGCCTACTGGGGGCGGGAAGGCTCCACGCCGCTGATTATCGACAACCTGCTCTTCCTGGCCACGCCGCAGCCGGCGCAGGCGGTCATCGCGGTGGATAAGCTGACGGGCAAGATCGTCTGGAAGACGCCGCCGATGCCCAACGAAGCCGGCAGCGGCGCGGCCTCGATCAGTTATCAGATTCTCGACGGCATCCCGCAACTCATTCTCGGCGTGGGCGGGCACAGCACCGGCGAAGTGTGGGGCGTGAGCGCGAAAACCGGCGAGATCTTCTGGCGCTACCCGTGCAATACACACAACGGCCTGCTCTCGACACCGGTTGCCGTGGGCACGCAGGTGCTGATCTGCAACGGCCAGGGCGGCTCCGGCTTCTCCGCCTGCCTGCAGATGTACGTGCAGGACGGGAAAATCCGCGAACGGCAGCGCTATTTCTCCAGCAAAGTGCAGCTCAACATGTACAACACGCCCGCCGTCGTCGCGGGGAATGTCTACGGCTTTGCCAGCAATTGTCTGGAATGCTCGCGCCTGGACGACGGCCAACTGCGCTGGCGGAAGGAAGGCAAGGACTGGGGCGCGGAACAGCAGCTCATCCTGGCCGACGGCCTGCTCTACGCCCTCACCAAGCGCGGCGATCTGGTGCTGCTGGCGGCGGACCCCACCGGCTACAAGGAGTTGGGCCGCGTCACCCCCGGCATCGATTTCGGCCTCCCGCAGCAACCCACGCTGGCCAACGGCCGCCTCTACCTGCGCGGCGAAAAGTGGGTGGTCTGCTACGACGTGCGGCAGGGGAAGTAGGGCCGGAGGACGGGGTGAGTGGGTGAATGGGTGAATGGGAAACGCGAGACCGTGATGCATAATTGGGGCGACCGAGGTCGCAGCTTTTTGGCCTGATCGGCCAAGCGTCCCCCTGCGGGGACGCGGTGGGTGGGAAAATCGTCAACAACATCATCCGCATTCCCGTCCGCGTAGGCGGACGGTTGGCGCGTAGCGCCAAAGAGCTGCGACCTCGGTCGCCATGGTCTTGCATGACGGTAATACGTCTCCCATATGCGTCAATTTACTGTATTGGCTTGTCTGCTCACCGACCCGACGATAAATCGTCGGGCTATCGGCTGCGCCCCTTAAAAGGGGCTTGTCAAGCGTTCGTGACCCGAATAAGTCATGCTGACAGGTTGAAGACGTGCTCGAGATGGCTCTTGTCCGAACTTGTTTCCGTTCTGCATCCTCTGTCTACCCATTTCGCGGCCTACCAAAGCCCCATTCATGGGGCGCAGCCGGTAGCCTGACGATTTATCGTCGGGTTGGAAAACAGGCGAACGGTTATTATACGGTGACGCGTATGCCCGCGTCTCCCATTCCCCCATTCCCCTCGCCCGTCCCCCATTGCTCTTTCCGCCTTGCGCTGGTATGCTACTGCGGAATAATTGACCGCTATGCGCATCAGCGACTTCGACTACACGCTGCCCGAGGATCTCATCGCCCAACATCCGGTGACGCCGCGCGACGCGTCACGGCTGCTGGTGTTGCAACGCGACAGCGGCGAGATCGCCCACCGGCACTTCCGCGATCTTCCCGGCTACCTGCGCGCGGGGGATCTGCTGGTGCTCAACGACACGCGGGTGATCCCGGCGCGCCTTTTCGGGCAGAAGCCGGGCACCGGCGGGCGCGTCGAGGTGTTGCTGCTGAAGAACACCGGCGGCGATGATTGGGAGGCGCTGGTGCGGCCCGGGCGGCGCCTGCAGCCGGGGGCGACGATCAGTTTCGCTGACGCACTGACGGCGGAGATCCTCGCCGTGCAACCCGACGGCACGCGGCTGTTGCGGCTGGCGCCCGGCCCCGCGGCGGGCGGACGCACGGTGCACGACCTGCTGCACGCGCTGGGCGAGCTGCCGCTGCCGCCGTACATCACCGCCGGCCCGCCCCCCGCCGAACGCGGCGTGTATCAGACGATTTACGCGCGCGAGGAGGGTTCCGCCGCCGCCCCCACCGCCGGGCTGCACTTCACCGAGGCCGTCTTTGCGGACCTGGAAGCGCGCGGGGTGGGGCGGGCCTTCGTCACCCTGCACGTGGGCGCGGGCACCTTCAAGCCGGTGCAGACGGAGGACGTGGAAGCGCACGAGATGCACGAGGAGTTGTACCGCGTCTCCCCGGAAGCCGCCGCGCGGATCAACGCGACGAAGGCCGCGGGCGGGCGCATCGTGGCCGTGGGCACCACCTCCGCGCGCACGCTGGAATCCGCCGCCGACTCCGACGGCCTGCTGCACGCCCGCACCGGCGCCACGCGCCTCTTCATCACCCCTGGCTACCGCTTCAAGGTGGTCGACGTGCAGCTCACCAACTTCCACATGCCGCGCAGCACCCTGCTCCTCCTCATCAGCGCCTTCGCCGGTCGCGAGCACATCCTGCACGCCTACGCCGAAGCGGTGCGCGAGCGCTACCGGTTTTTGTCCTTTGGGGACGCGATGTTGATTGTGTGAAGCGGGGACGAGGATGTTCTGTGGTCGGGTGACTTTGAGGGATGATAATTCACAGAGATGAAAGGGATAGATGGGATTTTGGGGGATGGTTCAACCGTTCCCCCATCATGGTAATCCTTGAATCCCCCCAAATCCCGGTTCAGACACAAGGAGTAATCCATGCCATACACCTTGAAAACCGACGAAGACGAAGCCCGCGCGCGCTTGCGGGCGTTTTGGGCGGGATCGAGCCTGGGGCGGCCGGCCCTGCAGGTCTTCGCGCGCGTCGACAAGCCGGAGACGCCGTGGACGGGGCCGGACTGGTCGGCCAAGGAGCGCGACTTGGAGCCGTCGTGGCATGCGTGGGCGACGCGCGCGGCGCTGGGGAGCGTGCAGTACCTGGCGGAGGCGATGCCGGCCTTCCACGTGGGGTGGGGCAGCTTTCTTACCACGCTGGCGGTAGCGGCGGGCGGCGACTACGTGTACCACGAGTCCGCCTGGATATTGCCCATCCCCGACCTGTACGAGCGCCCGTTGCCCGTTTTTGACTCCGCGCATCCGATGGTCACGGCGCTGGACGCCTGTTTCGACGCGGTGGTAGATGCGGTGGGCGACGCGGGTTTTGTCACCCCGCCGCTGATGATGGACGGCCTGTCCACGCTGTCGATGTTCCGCGAGCCGGACATCCTGTGCCTGGATATGGTGGATCGTCCCGACACCGTGCGCGCCTGGGCCGCCGCGCTGAACACGTTGTATATCGATTTGTACGAATATTACTACCAGCGCCTGGGTGCGGGCGCGAGCTGGTGCTTCTTCGGTCCCTTCGCGGAAGGGCGCAGCGAAGGCGTGCAGTGCGACTTCGCGGTGAACCTGTCCCCGGCGATGTATGCCGAGTTCGTGGCCCCCGACCTGCGCCGCGTGACCGACTACATGGACTTCAGCCTGTACCACCACGACGGCGTGTGCCAGTTGCGCTTTCTCGACCAGCTCGCCGCGCTGCCGAAGCTCAGCGGCATCCAGTGGAACCCGGAAACCACCGCCGGCCAACCGACGGACTGGCTCGACACCTTCCGCGACATTCGCCGCCGCGGGCTGGTGCTGATGATCGGCACCGACGTGGCGCAGGCCGTCGCCGTTACCCGCGCCATCGGCCCGGACGGTCTGTTCTTCTCACTGCCGACGTTCGATACCGAAGCGGAAGCGCGCGCCGCCATTGCCGCCATCGAAGCGGCGTGCTGAGCAGCGTAAGCGGAAAGGCACAATATGGATAGCGAATATACGATCACCGAGCAAAAACCGTTAGTAGAGGAATTTCTGGCGTTACGAACCGCCGTGCAGTGGTGCAACCCCGCTGTCGTCACTGCGGAAGCCGCGCTTGATGGTTCCTTGTACTGTGTCTGCATTCGACATAGCGATAAGTTAGTGGCGTTCGGCCGCGTTATCGGCGATGGCAGTTTCAATTTCTATATCCAGGATATGATCGTCGCTCCAGAGCACCAAGGCAAAGGTCTGGGTAAAGCCATCATGCTCCACCTCCTGCGCTATATCGAATCGACTGGGGGTGAAGATGCGATGGTCGGGTTGATGGCGGCTAAGGGGGCTGTGGGCTTCTACGAGCAATTCGATTTTTCGATACGTCCTGCGGAAGCCCCCGGCATGGAACGTTTACCAGCCTTCCGTCGGTAGAGCGGTTAAGGATAAGATACAACAACAGACTGATGACCAGCTCATGCCACTACTCTTCTGGTTGTACGTTTCAGGTTCAAGGTTCAACGGGGCGACCAGGCGACAGGTATCCCCCCGTTGAACGTTGAACTTGGAACGTTGAACCCAATTTCGGAAGGAGCCCCTTATGACCGACATTATTGCCGGCGTTACCATCCTCGTGAGCGACCGTCGCAAGGCCAACGGCGCGATCAACGAGATTTTGTCCAAGTACGGCAGCATCATCGCCGGCCGCATGGGCATCCCGCACCTGCAGGGCGACAGCTCGGTGATCACCCTCATCGTGCAGGGCGACGCCGTGGCGGTGGACAGCATGATGTGCGACCTGACGGAAGTGGAAGCGACGAAGGGCTTCCGCACCGTGCTGGCGCGGTTCGAAGTCTGAACCGTTCTTCTGTCGACGACGCGAAAAAATGGGGACAGGCACGAATTTTCCGATGGGCGAGTCGCACAGACAGCACGGTGCGGGGAAAATTCGAGCCAGTCCCCATTTTTTCGCTCACCTTATATCCACGTCCCGCGCGGGGAGAGTTGGGCGGTGGCACCGCCGTCGACGGTGAGGATCTGGCCGGTGATGTAGGACGACTGCGCGCTGGCGAGGAAGGCGACGACGGCGGCGATCTCGGCGGGCGTGCCGCAGCGACCCAGCGGTATATACGGCTGCGCCAGCATCTCGAGGGGCACTTCGGCCGCGTGGGCGGCGGCGTGCTTGGGCGCCCAGGGGGAGTCGGGGAAGCGGCTGGCATCGCGGCCCATGATGGCCCCGGGCGCCAGGCCGTTCACGCGGATGCCGTGCACGGAGAGTTCCAGCGCCGTGCCGCGCGTGAAGGCGTCCAGCGCCCCCTTGCTGGTATCGTAGATGAGCATCTTATAGTGCGCGCGTTGGGCACCGATGGTGGAGATGAAGACGATATTCCCCGTGCGCCGCGGGATCATCAGCGCGGCGTAGGCCTGGGCGAGGTAAAAGGCGCTGTCGATATTCGTCGCCATGATCTCCCGGTAGCGCTCGAGGGTGGTGCTCGCCAGCGGCGAGGCGGTGTTCAGCGCCGCGTTGTGCACCAGTAGGTCCAGCGCCCCGCGCTCCTCGGCGATGCGCTGGAAGAGGGCATCCACGTCCGCTTTGCACCCCACATCGGCGACCAGCGGGGTGGTCGCGCCACCCGCGGCGTGGATCGCCTCAGTCGTCTCCGTCAGCTTGCTCTCCGTGCGACCGCAGAGGTAGACATGCATGCCTTCCTCCGCCAGCCGCAGGCTGATGCCGCGCCCGAGGCCGGCGCCGCCGCCGGTAACGAGCGCCGCCTTGCCGCGTAAATCGGCATAGCACGGGCCGTGTGGGGGGGTGATCGTCTCCGTCATGGCGTCACCAACGTGCCGTCGGGCAGGCGCGTCTGCGTCCACTCCAGCACCCCGTCGGGGCAGGGATATTTGGCGGCCAGCGCCTCGTTAATGTCGATGCCCAGGCCGGGGCGGTCGTTGGGGTACACGTAGCCGCCGCGCACCTCCGGGCAGCCGGGGAAGATCTCCTGCTCGAGGTCGGAGAAGCCGCCCCACTCCTGGATGCCGAAGTTGGGGCTGCTCACGTCCAGGTGCACGTTAGCGGCGTGCCCCACCGGGGAGACGTCCCCCGGCCCGTGCCACGCGGTGCGGATGCCGAAGGCCTCGCAGAGGACCGCCAACTTGCGCGCCGGGGTGAGCCCGCCGATGGCGCTGACGTGGCAGCGGATGAAGTCGATGAGGCGCCCCTCGATGAGCGGCAGCCACTCGTTCGTATTCACGAACAGCTCGCCCATTGCCAGCGGGGTGGTGCACTGCCGGCGCATCATGGCGAACCAGGCGATCTGCTCCGGCGGCAGCGCGTCCTCTAGGAAGTACAGCCCGTACGGTTCCAGCGCCTTCGCCAGATTCACGGCGGTGATGGGCGCAATCCGCTCGTGCATGTCGTGCAGCAACTCGACGTCATACCCCAGCGTGTTGCGCAGGTGCTCGAAGAGTACCGGCACGCGGCGCGCGTAGCCGTCGGCGTCGAAATAGGCCCCGGCGGGCGCCCCCGTGGGCCGCGCCACCTCCGCGCCGCCGTAGCCGCCCATCTGGCAGCGCACGTGGCGGAAACCCTGCGCCAGGAAGGCGCGCACGTTGTCCTCCACCTCGGCGGGCGTGCGCCCGTCGGCGTGGCGATACACCGCCGCCCCCTCGCGGCATTTGCCACCGAGAAGTTGGTATACCGGCAGCCCGGCGAGCTTCCCCTTGATGTCCCACAGCGCCATGTCCACGCCGGAGAGCGCGTTGTTCATCACCGGCCCGCTGCGCCAGTAGGCGTTCACGTGGCAGAGCTGCCAGAGATCCTCGCTGTTGCGCGGGTCGCGGCCGATCAGCAGCGGCTTCAGGTAGTCATCCACCACGCTGCGCACCGCCCGGTGGCGCTGGGTGAAGGTGGCGCAGCCCAGGCCAAACAGCCCCGGCTCGCTGGTCTCGACCTTGACCACGATGAGCCGTTTCTGAATGTTGCCCGTGCCCGGCGAAGTGAGAATGGCACGCACGTCGCGAATCTGGAGGGTAGACATGGGGGTATTATAGCAAAATGCAACGTGAAAAATGCAAAATTGCACGGGAAAAATGGGGAACTGACCCGGTCCCACTCCCATATGCGCAAGCCGACGGCCCACAGGTGCCTTGTGGTATACTGTTGCCATGACACGCAAGCGCAAAGTCTGGTCAGGCATATTGCTACTGCTCCTCGCCGCGGGCGGGTGGTGGGGGGGGAGCCGGCCACGGGAATTGCGCTTGGTGGGGATGACGCGGCTGGCCGTGCCGGAGCCGGAGTGGTTGATTACGGAACCGTTTTGGGATGCCTTCGGGGTAGAAGTGCGGCAAGACGAGGCACCGGATGATGGTGGCACGGCGATGGCGACATTTCATCAGGATGGGACGCGCTGGTGGGTGGTGACGCTGCCGTGGCGCGACCCACCCCCCGACATCCCGGCGGAGAATTATTCCCCTTCGCTCATGTCGCTCTCGCCCAACGGACGCTATTGCGCGGCGCTGGTGCTGGAGCGCGTCGGCGCTTCCCTGTTGACCTGGCGCGAAGGCGTGTTGGTGGGGCGTTGCTCGCTGCCGGCGCTGCCGCACAAAGATGATTATTCGACCACCGTGCTGGACTCCGGGCGCGTGTTCGTGCAACAAGACTACATTCCACCAACCAGCCCGCCGTTTGCGATGTGGTTGGTGGAGGGCAACCGCCTGCTGGCGCGAGGGGTGGTCACCGGCATTCAGCCCTCGGTCAGCTATGACGCGACGTTCTCTGACGACGGCGCCGTATTGTATTGCCAAGCGGAAGATCTCGGGTATTTTTACCGCGTGACCGTCGCCGCCGGGCGCCTGGTGTTCACGCCGGTGTATACGGTCCAGATTCCCGATTTGAAAAATAATCCCCGCTTACTGGCGTCCGATTGCCTGCTTACCGGCGATAACGGCGTGTATAACGACAAGGGGCGGCTCCTGTTCCCCGTCCCGCCCGGCCAGTGGCATACAGACGCCGGCTCCATGGATGCCGTGCTGTTGGAGCCGATGAGTGCCTTCTCGGGAGGCCATGACAATTCCCGGCATCTCTGTGTCTTCTTCCCGCGGACGGGCGCCTACTGGACGGTGCCGGATTTGCCGCAGCCGCATAAGTGCCAAGGCCGTTCGCCGGATGGCCGCTTCGTCCTCGTTGACGAGCAGCCACCATCAGTGGTCAGCTTGCGGTCGCCGGTCATGCAGCGGTTGATGCAGGCCGTCCCCTGGCTGGCGCAACGGTATCAGGCAAGATCGGGCAAAGGCTCGCCGGCGCGCCTGGTCGTCTACGAACGCCCCGGCCGGCGCCGGTCCATCCTGCGCACGTTCACCGTCCCGGATGGGTCTCACATCTCCCCGCCCGCGGGGCAACCCTATTTTGCCGCCAAGGATCCGCGCGTCCAATCCGCCGACGATGTCTACTTCCTGGCCGACCTCCAGCAAAACGCCTCGCCGGACAACAACGCATCGCAAGGCCTCTACCTCTTTCACTACTCCACCCACGGACGCCCCCTGCCCAACCCACCGCTGTGTGTGACGACGTGGTGACGACCACGGACTGTCCACGCCACCAGTGCCCGTATTGATCGATGCACTCACGTAATGCCATCAGGGAAGGTGACATGGAATAATGCCTGGTACTGGACTGGCCTCCCACAGACGTGCACAAAACCCCCACTACCTGAGATCAAACCACAGCCGTTACTTGTGGTAGGGCTCTCCTCATTAGCTTAATCGGATAACTTTTGAGATCAGTCGGGGCGGCCTTCATCATGGAAAACCGCCACTAAACACCCACCAACCCCTGAAAAATGCGTGCGCCGTGGCCGAGGGCAGTCTTGCTGCCCAACGTCGCGACGCAACTTCCGGCGGTTTTCTGTGATCCGGCACGGGCAGGAAGAGAGGCAAACGCTTTCGCCACATCTATCCGTCCCGATATACCAATGGCGACGTCCACTACTGCGCCTTCTCAGCCCTTCCCTTTACCCTTGCCGGAGCTTGACGACCCGGAGCCCGCAATTTCACCGTCACAACCTACGACAACGACACAGCACACATCGCAGAAAGGAGATCAGCACCATGACACAACACACGGAGGAGGTGTCCCCATGACGAGTTCCCAGGAGGAGAGTTGCCACGCCATCATCCACACGGCCTCTGCCGCCGCGGCCGCCGCCGGGGCGGGGCTGGCCCAGCTTCCGTGCTCTGACGCGGCGGTGATCGTGCCGATCCAGATCGGCATGGTCGTCGCGCTGGCGGGGGTCTTCGGCGTCACGCTCACCCGCACGGCGGCGGAGTCCGCCATCGCTACCAAGGCAGCCACCATGATTGGGCGCGGCGTGTCCCAGCTATTGGTCGGCTGGATACCCGGCATCGGCAACGCCTGCAACGCGGCCACCGCCGCCGGGGTCACCGAGGCCATCGGCTGGGCGGTCGCCAGGGACTTCGCCGGTAAAGGAGGATAACGACTGAGGTCAACGGGCGGGGGAGGCTACTGGCCTTCCTCGCTCGCTTCGTGCAGGCTGCGGGCGATGACGAGGAGGCGCTTGCGATCATCTTCGCTCAAACAAGCGTAATGATAGACAAGCTCCTCGGTGCCTTCCGGCTGCTTCTGCGCCGGGGGGAGCAGGCCGGCACGCCGGAACACCTCTTCCGGCGGGATACGCAGGGCACGCGCGATCTTCCGACCCACCTCTGGGCCGGGGTGCTGCTCGCCGGTCATTACACGGGAGACTTGCGCGGTGGTGATGCCGCTGCGCCGGGCGAGTTCCGCCTGATTCCACCCGCGGTTTTGCAGTTCCTGCTGAAGCCAGTCGGCGAAAGCCTGCTGTGTTGACATCGGTGGTATTGTGCAAGAAAACATGCTACTATCTAGTAGCGATTGTTTTCTAGCTGAGTAGCAGTACCTCTGCCCAAACCAACTTAGGGAAGAGGCAAGTAGGAGTTTTACAGAGGCATTGCGAATGTCTCGAAGGGAGGTAAGCCTCCAATGGGTTTGCCTGACTGCTGATCCTTCCAGCCCTTGTCGAGAAAGGTAAACGCCCCCTTTCAGCGAAACAGGGGAGGAAAGTCGGTATTGTACGAGGAGGAAACTATGGCACTGAAGAAATGCCCGTTCTGCGCTGAGGAGATTCAAGAAGATGCGGTCTTCTGCAAGCACTGCAAGTCCGACCTGTCCGGTGCACCGATTCCGCCGAGACCGGAATCGAGCGCCGCGGCCACTGGAACCCCGCCGGTCCCCGGCGATACGCGCACATCAGCGGAAATTGACGGCAAAGCCGACCGCCGGGGTGCGGAGTTCGTCATGGGTCTGCTCGGTGGCATCTTTGGCATCGTCGCCGCCCTTTCCGGTCTCATGTTCAGCGGAGTCGGGGCCGCGATCGGGATGAAGGGCGCAGAGACTATCGGAAACCTTACCGTCGCCGCGATGCTGTTCTCGGTGTGGGGCATCGTGGGGGCAGCCGTCGTCCGACGCCACGGCAAGCTCGGTGGCCTCTTCATGACCGCCGCCGCCGTGGGCGGCATCGTCTCGATCTCGCTCTTCTTCGTGCTGCCGGGCGTGCTGCTCGGAATCGCGGGGATCATGGGCTTAGCAAAGAAGAACCAGGTGGGCGTAACGACGAAGTTCGCCATCTGGGCACCGGTCACCGTTGCCATCTTCGCCGCGTCTTTCGCCATCGGCATGGCTTCAAAACCGACCGCTGGTGTCGGGAAGGACAATATTGACACCAGCAAGGCCAACAAGGCGGGGGAGGACGTCGCCGTCGGCGAACTGGCCTACAACGTGTCCGCCGCCCGCTGGTCGGACGGCATCAAGGGGGAGATCACTTCCTACACGGGCTCATTCCTGATTGTAGATTTCGCCGTGGCGAATCTGGGCAAGGAAGAGGCCACAATCGATACTAGCATGTTCACGCTGGTTGACAACAAGGGCACCGAGTACAAGGCCGACCAGGATGCAACCGGTGCCATAAAAGGCGACCCGTATTTCCTCATGTCTACCCACCTGAACCCGAATATGAAGATTGTCGGCTCGGTCGCATTCAA
Organism: uncultured bacterium; assembly: GCA_903928345.1. Classification (GTDB taxonomy): domain Bacteria; phylum Armatimonadota; class Hebobacteria; order CAIYQO01; family CAIYQO01. Next base: position 18,610 of record CAIYQO010000194.1, read on the forward strand.
CTTGTCGAAACAGGAGAAGTTTCCGAAGCTCAAGGTGACTGGTGGAACGATGTCGTCGGATGCGAAGTTGATCGAGCTTGAGGCGCAGACACAGACGGCAGCCCCACAACCAACGCCGCCGGCCGCTGCACCAATGACGGCAGTTCCGAATACCGGTACTACCGCTTCTTCCCAGGATAAGAAGGAAAGCGATTCTGCAATAAAATTAATCGCTGATAAATACTATAAAGGTTCAGAGAAGAATCTTTACTGGGAAAAGATCGGCCCTGAAGCAATTGAAGTCCGGGAAAAAGAGGACTTAGGAAGTGGTAACTTAACCACCTCTGAAGCATATTTGATTGTAAAGGGACAAGTAATCGCTAGGGAGTTTGATGAAAAAAGCACCGTCGATGCTTATAATGATACTGTATCAAAGTACAGATCAGGTACAGTGGTTGACAACACCAAAGATGCCGGTACGGCCAACGGACGCTGGGCATGGACGACACAACGGATAGCAACTGATAATGAACTATCCCAATTGTCAAGCGATGATCTCGAACTGATGCGAAACGAGATATATGCACGGCACGGCTGGGTCTTCAAACGGAAAAACCTTCAGGACTATTTCACAAAACAGTCCTGGTATAAGGCAAAGGGAACTACTGCGAACCGAGATTCTGTCAATGGTCAGATTGCTAAGGGCCTTAGCGCTATCGAGAAACGCAACATCGACCTGATCAGCAAGGCCGAAAAAAATTCATCGGTCGGCGACTGATTGACGGGGGATAAATTGTCACAGCTACTTGACTACAAACTGAGAACTATCCATATGGTGTCGTCTTCCTTGATGATGCTCTGCATCCTGACAGCCATATTGACGGTAAAAGCTTTGGTGTCGCCCGCGTGGTGCCGAGATGCTACGGCACCACGCCAAGCACCTCTACCAGTCATCTGTATCGACCCCGGTCACCCATCTGAAACCAACCCAGGCGCTGCAGTGCAAAATGGGTTACGCGAAGTGGAAGTGGTCTACGATGTCGCCCTGGAACTGAAAAGCATTCTGGAAGACGAAGGTGTCGCACAGATAGTGCTGACGCGAAGATTCCGCGGTTATGACGCGCACCATCCCGTGATCGTCACCAACCGGAAACGCGCGGAAATTGCGAACGACGCCCATGCATTCCTGTTTCTGCGCCTACATTGTGATACTGGAAAAGGTTCGGGCTTTACCCTGTACTATCCGAACAGACAGGGGAAAAAATTCGGTGTGACCGGGCCTTCTGCCGCAGTGCGAGAAGCAAGTGAGAAGGCAGCCGTTGCCGTGCATAAGGGTATGCAAGGAGTACTCGTGCCTGCTACGCTCCACGATAACGGTGTCAAAGGCGAGAGCGCCACTTTCGTCGGTGGCAAACAGGGCGTGCTCACCGGCTCCATCTTTAGCAAGGTGCCAACAGTAACTGTGGAGATGGCCGTATTGAGTAATCGTCATGACGCAGTATGGATCAGCAGCAAAGAGGGGAGACACCAAATGGCCCAGGCGCTGGCACGAGGTGTTACCCAATACCTTGGAAAATAGGTTAAGGCATGAAAGGAGGTTCAGTAATGCCGATCACCTTCAATTGTCCGCACTGCCAGACCAGCATCACGACAACGGACTCCGGGGCGGGGCAACAGGGGAAATGCTCCTCATGTGGTGCAACCGTCATTGCGCCAAGTCTGGTAACTGTGCCAGTCTTTGAACAAACACCGCTGCCAATAGCATCGGAGCCCCCCGAACAGGTGATGCCTGCAACGAAACACTGTCCGAAGTGCGGAGAGGTCGTTCGGGCGGAAGCCGTGTTGTGTAAGCATTGCAAAGCGTCTTTGAAGGAGGATCCTGCATTAGCACCTCCATTTGCGGTTCCTGCGACAAAGGTATGCCCGTTATGCGCGGAGGAAATCCGCGCAGAGGCCAAATTATGCAAGCACTGCAAATCTCCGCAACCGTCAACGGTCGAACCCCCGTGCTCGACCGTGGCGCATATGCCCCAGCACACAGAACAAACATCTTCTCTGGCAACGCTCAAAGCAGCGGAGATGAATGTTACTTCATCCGCAAGCCCACCAAAGCATACCGCTGTCACCGTTGATACTCACGCCGGTTCCCCGGTACTGCCGTCGAATATCCGGTGGCCAGAAATCGTCACCCAGCTCAGTTCGCGGGGGTCACTTGGGCTGCGGAGCCATGTCGGCAGGACCATCGGCTGGTTTCTGCTCGCAAACACCGCAGTGGTGCTCGTGATGGCGATAGTGTCCTGCGGTGTTCTGGCGATTCCGGTGCTGGCCTTGGGGTGCATCGCGCCGTTCATCATCTTGGCCTTGTCGAAATGGCTCGCACGGCGCGTACACCAAATGCAGCAGGTGATCGACGGGCAATTCCGCACCGAAGGCGAAGGACAACTCTTTCGCCTGGTCGCAAGCCTTGCACGGCGTGCGGACTTGCCGAAAACGCCCGAAGTGTGGATTTACGACAGCGACGACATGAATGCCTTTGCCACCGGTCCGAGCCGCAGCCGTGCGATGGTGGCATTCAGTACGGGGTTGCTGAAAAACATGGATGAACGCGGCATCGCGGCGATTGCCGCCCACGAGATCGCCCATGTCGCCAGCGGCGATATGCTGACCCTTACCGTGGTGCAAAGCGTGGTGAACGCCATCGCGCTGATCATCACGATCCCGCTTTGGATAGTGAAAGCCCTCGCCTTCTTTTCGGAAGAGGTCGGCGTGCTGATGTACTGGCTGATCAGCATTGTGTCCTGGCTGATAACCGCTGTGGTGCTGTGCCTGGGCAATCTGGTCGTGCTGGCCTTTTCACGCAAGCGGGAGTATGAAGCGGACGCCCTCGCCGCCCGACTCCTTGACCCCGGCGCGATGATCCATGCGCTGCAGACCCTGGGCACTGAAGTTCCCCTCTTCCCGGAAGCGCAGAAATCCTATGCCGCCTTCAAAATCAACAATGCTAGCAGTTGGGCCAGTATCTTTTCAACACATCCGAGCATCGAGCAGCGAGTCAAGCGTTTAGCAATGCTTGATTCACGGGTTGCTAAGTAATTGATCGTTTGGCAGCACGCCACATATAAGACAAGGAAGGAGATCGTTCAATGGCCGCAAGATCATGCCCATTCTGTGCGGAAGAAATCGCTGAAGAGGCAACCCGCTGCGAACATTGCGGGTCTGTCCTCACGACTACCGCCCCGGAAATACCGGTGCAGAGTGTTCCGACGGCAGAGCACACCTCGACTCCCCTTTCCTCCCAACTTGACGGCGACACCCCCCCGCCGCGCAGGGGATGGGTGCCGGGTTTTCGGACGAATGTGTGGTGGAAAAAAGTCCTCGCCGTGTGGGGCTACCTTATGGGTAGCCTGATGATACTGATGCCACTGTTTTCATCTGAAAACGGATTGCGCGATAAAATAACAGACGCGTTCATGTTTTCGGTGCTCATACTGCCAATCTTCGTTGTGACAACGGATTTCCTTGAGGCGCGCACCCGCCTGCTGGGGAAGAAAGCAAACTCGAAGGGTATGCGCGCGATGGCGAACATTGGCGTGATATTTCTTAGCTTTATACTGATGGGACTGCTCAACGGCGTGCATTCGCCGGAATACCAGGCACGTGCGGCAACTGCCCAACAGGAGGATGCCAAAGTCGAGGAGGCAAAAAAGCGCGAGGATACGCAACGCAACGAGATTGCTCGCTTCGAAGCTGAGAAGAAGCGGGAGCAGAAACGAACGGATAAGGCACGCGCTAAACAAGAGCGCCAGCGCGTCGCGACCGTCGAACAGGATACCGGTGACCAACAACAAACTGAAACTGAGGCAGCCAAAGCAGATGATCAGCAACCGGAGCAAACTAAAAATGCTGACAAAACGGAAGATCGGGTGGCAGCGGCAAACGCTCGACAGCAGGAGAAGCGTCAGCATGAGGCTGAAAAGCAGGCAACGCGTGATCAAAAGCGCCAGGAGCGCGAACAGCGCAGCGCGGCGCGCCATGAGCACGTTGCAGAAATTAAATCTCACACACGCGAGGCGATTAACAATGAACTTCACCCCTTGGAAATGGTCGATGCGCACGTTGAGACTGACGAATTTGGCATCAGGCACATTGTCGGCACGGTACATAACCGCTCGCGCTTTCCATATGAGGTAGTGCAGATCGAATTCAATATTTACGATGTGAATCACACGCAAGTCAAAAGCGCATTCTCTAACGTCACTGGTTTGGAAGCGAACGGTACATGGAAATTCGACGCGGTAGTTCTCACTGACGTAGACCCGATCTACTGTAAAAAGAGCGACTTGTGGGGGAAAAAGAAGTTGCCAGGTTTCCTGGGTCTATAATTATCGAAAGGTTACAATCCGCAGGCCGGTCGGGGAAGGAATCCTCCCCCGACCGGCCTTGTGTTACGATGCCGGCGAGCGTCAGCACGCCGAACCTTCACGCGCCCGCGCGCGATTTCCATCTCCAGAAAGCTTCATATTGGCAGTCCAGGGGTATCGCGCTAGCAGGGAAATTCGTTTTTGATCCTTTTCAACTCACCTCGGTATCCGGGGTGATCACCGCTCTGTAAAGCGGAGACGACGATATTGATAGGTGACTGAGTCCGTCCCTTTCGGTCGCCTAAAGCTGTTGGCGAAAAGTTCCTCTTTCGGGACACATATCATGCCCGTGAAGCCTCAATTGAGGCCAGTGCCCAACCTGCCCACCAGGTTGGGCGCTTTTCGTTTGAGGAGGCTATGATGCGTATTCCAATCTACCGCGTGGAACTTGTCCGGGAGGCGTCCATCACCGCGCCGTCGCGGCAAATCCAATCACCCGCAGACGCCTGCGAAATTTTACGCGCCTTCATCGGTGACACCGACCGCGAGCACTTTGTGGTGCTGCTACTCGACACCCGCAACAAGGCCATCGGGATCAACACCGTCAGTGTCGGCCATTTGAACGCCAGCGTGGTGCACCCCCGTGAGGTGATGAAGCCGGCGATCCTGTCCAGTGCCGCCAGCATCATCCTGTGCCACAACCACCCAAGTGGCGACCCCGACGCCAGCGCCGAGGATTTGGCGCTCACCGCCCGCTTGAAGCAGGCCGGGGAAATGCTGGGCATCCCCGTGCTCGATCACCTGATATTGGGCGAGCCGGGGTTCGTGAGCATGAAGGAGCGTGGCTACCTATGACAACAAGGGAAACGCGCAAAAAGCTCACAAGGAGCAAGCTGTCGCCTACATTATTCGTGGCGGAAACCGATGCCCGTGCTGTGGTTTCGACGAGCCGTGGCGCTCGGAGATCACCTTCGAGGACGGCGTGTATTTGCAGACGTGCGAGTGTCCGTACTGCAAACTCTCCTGGCACGACGTGGCCCCGCTCACCGACATCGTGCTGCCGGACGAAAACGGCGATTCCGTAACTTACTCTATTCGTGCGTTCCGGCCGGATGAAACGGAGGCCATCGCGCGCGCCATCGTCCTGCTGAGCGCGGCAGGATGCAATGATTCGGCGGCGGTGCTGGAGTGCCTACTGCGAGAGAATGCGCCGTGACATGCACGCCAATTGCAACCATCTCTGCGTTTGACTGAAAGGAGTGCCACTTGATTACCTTTGAAACCGACGATGTGCTGACTGGCGACAAACCGCACGGTCTGCCCGCCGCGCAGTGGGAAGCAGCCCGCGATGTGGCCGAACTACACCTGCACGAAGAATACTGCACCTTCTTCGTGCCCGAAAACGCCGAAGACCTGTCCATCGGCGGGATGATCTCCGCCCTGGCGTGCGACGGCATGAGCGTCGCCGCCGCCATCGGCACCCGGATACCCGTCGCCAGCGCGACCGTGTTCGCGGCAACAATCAACGTCACCGCCTACTACGCGGACGTGCTGCTGCTGATGCTGGACGCGGACTGGATTCCCGCCGACGTTCGGCAATCCATCGCCCAGAAATCCCGTGAAGGAGACGACGATGCTTGAGTTTACCCATGAGAATCTGCTCAACGACGATTCACCAGCCGGGCTCACCCCCCGGATGGCGTCTTTGGTGGCCTGCTGCGCGCAGGTTGCCAGGGAGTGCGTTGAGGCTGTCGAGGACGGCATGGACTACTTCGACGATGGCGGCCTGCGCTTTGCTATCGTCACCGAACTCGCCGACCTGTGGCCGGACGGCGCGCTTTCTGCGTTCCTGAGCGTCACCGGCGACCCGTTGCCGGAAACGCTTTACCGACTTGAGGGGTGCGACCGCCAGGACTACCTGCACGCGCACCTGCTGGTGCTCTCCGTCAGCGACACCAGCGCCGACTACCTACTCATCCCCGATGATTGCCTGACTTCCGGCTGGGTGCAGATGATGGATGATCTTCATCCGGCGGAGGAAAGCGTCGCCGTTTAACGTCACCAAGGAGACCATATGCCTTACACGTGGACCGACCCGGACGTCTTCATCTCCCACGGCGGGGTGGACGTCTTTAATGTCTACCCGGACAACTGCGCCAACGATCCCCCGTCTGAGTGCCGGTTCGGCTTCGACCCGGCATGCGCGGATGACTGCGACGATCGCGTTTTCGATGTCGATGATGTCACCCCTCTGCTGCCGGTAGCGACCCGCATGGCGTGCGCCGGCGAAGCTGCGGCGCTCATTACGGTGCTGATCGACGCCGGCTACCTCACCGCGGACGGCTTCGTTATCGACGGTATGCTGCATACCGACGCCAGAAGCATCCGCTTGGCGGTGGCCGCAATGCGAGGGGATGGTGACGCATGAGTACCATCATGCTCGACACCACCACGCTGGAGATTCTCCCAGACGAAAGCCCGGAGAATCCTCGCGACTGGGACCATCTGGGCACAATGGCTTGCTGGCACCGGCGCTATGCGCTCGGTGACAAGCACGAATACCGCGATCCCCAGGCGTTCAGCCGGGACATCAACGCCGGCAACGCGGTCATTCTGCCGCTCTACCTGTTCGACCATTCCGCCCTGACCCTCAGCACAGACTGCGAGAGTTTCCGTGGGATTGACCTGCAAGGGTGGGACTGGGGTCAGGTCGGCTATGTCTATGTGACCTTGGAGGACGTGCGCCGGAAATACGGCGTGCGGCGCGTCACCCGCCAGGTGCGAGAATGCGTGCTGGCGCATCTGCGGAGCGAGGTGGCGGTCTACAACCAGTACCTGCAAGGCGACGTATACGGCTTTGTGCTCAAAGACCGCACCACTGGCGAGGTTTTCGATTCCTGCTGGGGATTCTACGGCGAGAACCCCTGGCAAAACGGCATGGCCGAGTGCCTGCCGGCGGACATCCGCGAGCAGGTGCTGTCCTACTTCCACCGAGACGCCGCGTGAGGAGGATACGACCGTGAAATACCAAGTGCGCTACGGCTACCTCGAACAGCACTGGTTCACCGTCGAGGTAGACGCGGACGGCTTCGAAGACATCCGCGGGCAATTCGATGCGCTCGCGGAGAAGCCGGACAGGCTCAACCTGAACCCCGACGACGCGGACTACTCGGACTTCGTCGAGATCGACCGACTGATCGCCACAGAGCCGGACGGCGTGGAGATCGACATAAATGATACCTGAAGGAGGTGCTCGCCGTGAGACCAAAGCTTCGTATAGCCTACATCAACGAAACCGAGGACTGGGCAGCGGAAATTATGCAGGCCGCCGGACGCATCGCCGGCCTATATTTGTACGACGTGCGCCGGCACGTCTTCTGCTGCGAGATGCCCCCGAGCTACGAAATGCACCTCGTGGGTTACCTCACCGAGCACCATGTCAGCGACGCGGTGCAGATGGCGATGCTGCAGGCGACCGATGCCGGAAGCATCCACTATTTCCACTGCTGGCAGGTGGACGGCTTCCGGCGAACGCGTCGGCGTCCGGGCTTCCGCGACATCGATCCCTTCGGGCTGGGCGGCACACCATGTACCATCGCGCTGCCCAGCCCGTACCCAAACGACCATGACCAAGCCATTGCGGAAGCCTTGGATGCGCTCCCGCAATGCGGATTCACCACGACTTGAGGAGGATTTCACCGTGATCCTGCGCATGACCCTGGAGCGCCCCATCGCCGGTTTCTGGGATGGCGGTATCAAGGATTGTTTTGATTTCACCATCGACGGCTTGCCGAAACGCGACGCGTTTGGACCGTTCATTCGTGTCGGTTCGCTTACCGCCAACCACTGGTTCCACATGCCGCTCGGTAAGACCCCGCGCGCAACGCTGGGCCACGCCCGCCGTCGCCTATCCGCGCAGGCGAAGCGCGCCGGTATCCCGTGCCGCTTCGCCTACATCACCGACAAGGCCAACGTCTTCGAGTGTCGCGCGTTCGGTGCCGCGGCTATTTAGTATAAGGGGAGATGCGACCATGTATGTTGTATACAGCCTGGCCGACCTGCGCTGCCTGCGGCAGGCCCGCGTCGTGCCCGGCGCACTGCTCGATCAGATCGAGGCCAACCTGCGCGACGTGCATCGCATCATCGGCGACGGCGTCACCGTGGAGGATTTCACAATGGAGGAGTGCGGCTTGACCGCCATCCTTCAGCCGGGCGACGGCCCCGGCGCGTACCGGCTCATCGGCCTTCCCGACGCCGTGGCGGAAACCCGTCCGGAGTGGGTGGGACGGGGCGACTACGGCGGGGATGTGGTCTACCAGGTCATCTACCTGCGCGGGAACGACCGGGCGATCAGTCTGTTCGTTCCCGTCGGCGCACTGGACGCCGGCACCGAAGAGCGGCTGGCCACCGAGGCAATCCTGCCCGCCCCTAACCCAGAAACACATACAGATTAGGCCACAAGTGCCTTGTCCCAGTGTCACCTTGACCATTCGGTCAAGGTGACACTGGGGCGGGGCTGGGGGGCCTTGCATCGGTCTTTTTTATTTTTCGGTCATTGGGAAGAAACCGTTCCGCTGTGAATGACCGCAAACACAGCAACTCATTTCTGCTGACCGGCCAATTCGATTATGAGTTTTTGTCCCGAAATCCCGGAATCCCGGTTTCCCGGTGGTGAGTTTCGGCAATGCGTTTCATTTGACGGGCCGGTTGTACCGTCCCCCGGCTACACAGCCACCGGGAAACCGGGATTCCGGGAAACACGAAAAAATGCGCAGGTAGTGTCCCTTTCCGGCATGCTAAATGTCCTGGGAAACTGACTTGGACGCGCCTATTCATCCTGCTGTGGTTCGTGTGGCAACTCAATGCCCACTATGTTCGCGATGTATTCCCTATACCGTTTTTTATCTCGCACCATTTCACGGAAGTCGATTTCTTCCTTAGTTGGACGCCCTCGCTTTCGGTGTGATCTCTGGTCACCCACTTCTCCCTTCGGACTCGTTTCCTGGGTTAGCAGAATGTCAACATCCTCTCCCGGAGGTATTGCGGAAAGGTCGGCGACGAACAACTGCTCTCGTTGCCCATCCCCGCCGTTTACCCTGGCGCACGAGCGGCGGTATTCGCGCTTCAGGCCATCACGGTTTTCTCGAAGCGAAGTGACAATCCCCTCTGCCCGGCTGCCCGTCGCGTGCGCCAGCAGGACATCGAATTTCTGTCGAAGGGTTCGCAGAGAAGACCGGGCGTTGAACCTGAAGACGAACTCGTTTACCGCGAACTCGATGAAATGCGCCCGCATGGAGATGATCTTTGCTGCAGTGACATCATTTCTGAACGTTCGGAGCAAACGGCCTGTCGGGCAGTAGGGATTGTCAGGGTCTTTCAGATTGGAAAGATTGACGCCGCGTCTCGCAAGGCTTGCAATGCCGGTATAGGCGTACTTCTGTCGCCCACCTTTGAGAAGCGTTTCGGTCTTCCATTGGCCGATTACCTGACTGCCACAACTCACGGTATCATCGAGGGCTTGAAGAATCTCACTGCGGCTGCCTGAGCGGAGGAATCGCATGTGGCACCGCCCGGCCACGGTTCCCCTAAGTTCGACCGCAAGGAGCACGGCGACTTTCTTGTATACAGATTCACGGCTTCTTAGCTTACCCTCGCTTCGCAGCCCCCAGAGCGACGGCTGGAAAGTCGGGAGCGCCTTAACGACCGTGACGAAGACGGTGCCGTCCAGCGGAACCTGACCGGCGCTGGCCAACAGTCCGTCCATGACCCACAGCCACTCGAAGGCAGTTTCCACCGTGGGCGGACGCAGGCGCTGTGCGGCATCCCCCCGAAACTTCGGCGCATGCCGCCGGACGATGGACCAAACATCGGGAATGCCCACACTCGTCTCTTCGCACGCCACCACGCGCCAGATCAGTTCGAACCAGACGATGAGGGGGTAAGGACTGTTCTCGAAAATTGTGCCTTCCCTCACTGTGAATCGCTTCCTGCAGGCTGCGCTTCGGCACTGAAAGGTTTCAGGGGTTATAGCAGCAAGATCGCTGCTCCCGCAACGGGGGCAACGAAAGGTGTCGCCCCAGCGGAATTTGATCAATTCAGCCCGGCAAGCCGCTTCATCGGGGAACTGCTTGTCGAAGCGAGCGATGAGTTTCTTCGTCGCCCCGGCCCGACGCCGGGATTCGGATGCAAATCCATTCCGCACGAAATCAACATATTCAGGCTGGGAAGTGAGGCGTTTCATACGACTTTCGGTGCAGATGGGTCGCGAATTTCGTTCCTCGGTAGAATTTGATTGTCAACCGGAGTGGTCGCGAACACCCGGAGATGACCGCGGTAGATGGACTCCCCGCTTGCCAAACGCGGCAAGCACGGGAGACCTGAAAGCGTGCCTATTGTAAAACAAAACTGGACTGTCTGTCACGTCACAGGCGTGATACACCTGTTCGTATCCGCTCAGCGGATTGGCGAAGATGGATTCTTTGCCTGGACAACCGACACGCCGCGCGAAAAAGGATGTGAGCGTCGGCGATGACCTTTGACATCGGCAATCGGGGGTATGGTCCCGGACCATATCCCGCAACAACACACAGGAAGGAAGAACGATGAATGTAGTAGACTTGAGCGCGCTCTACCAGCGCGTCCGCGAAGAGATGCTTTGGTGCATTGCGCAGGGACTCCTGGTCATCCCGCTCTGCACAAACGACCACAGTAAGATGCCGGATTGGCACACCAGCAGGTGTACCTCTCCCGGAAAGGTGCCACTGGTTACCTGGCGCGACCTTACGAAAGTGACCATGGACGACGCGAAGCGCTGGCTCCGCGAGTTCGAGCGCTTTAACCTCGGTTGGATCATGGGGGAGAAGAGTGGATACATCAGCGCTGATATCGACGGCCAGTTGGGGCGCGAGATCCTCGACCATCACTGCCCCGGTCGCCCGGCCACCGCGTCGTTCGAGACTCCGGGTGGATTTCGCGAGGTGTATGCGCTCCCAGCCGGAGCGCGGATACCCAAACGCAGCTACTCGGATCGCGGCCGCGTCCATGAAGAGTTGGGCATTTTAGGCGACGGGTCCCAAACGGTGATGCCGCCCAGCATCCACCATACCAGGGTCGTCTACTCCTGGGTACCCGGCCTGGAGCCGTGGAACCAACCCATCGCCGTCGCGCCCGACAGCCTGTTGAGATTGGCGGCAGGCAGCGTGTCGGTCGATGCCCCACCGAGCTTCGACCGCGCGGCGGGAGAGGCGGTGCTCGCCTCATTGGCGGCGAAGTGCACGCGCTTCGCCCATGACTGGGAAGTCCAGCGCGACGCGGGCGTCAGCGAAGACGCCTGGTTCTGCATGGTGGCGCTGCTAGTCAAAGCGAAGCAGATCGACGCGGCGTGGACCTTTTCGTCCGCATCTCGCAAACACAACGCCCACTCGGCAGGCCGCATACGCCAGCTCATCGCACAGGACGACGGCAAAGGGCTGGTCCGGTGCACGCGCTTCGGGTGCAGCGAGGCTCAGGTCAAGCAGTGCTTCGGCGCGGATACCCAGTATGGCGATTACGGAATCCGGAACACACCCGGATCGTTCATCGATGCGAGGGGCGACGATATCCTCGCCTCGCTCGGTGTGGGCACGGCGCGCGACGGGCGCACGCTCAAGCGCGTGGAAGACCCCAAGATCACCAGCTTTTTCAGTAAGATCGCGAATGACACGGAGGACGAGGAGTAATGTCAGATCGCGCGGATGGAAAGCGGCGCGAAGTGCAGGCCCTCAGGGACGAGGGCCTGTTCCTCCGCGACCAAGAAAGCGGCAGAGAGCGCCGGATTGCCCGATATATCGACATCGTGGAGGTGCGGCGCGACATCGACACAAAAGTGATGACTCTTCTCATCGAGTTCGATGCGTTCAACAGGCGTGAGCGGCGCGCGATCAAACGCGGCGCGCTCACACGGGCAGGATTGATGACCCTGAAGGATTTCGGTGCGGACGTCCGTGATGACAATCTGACTGCGATCCTTGATCATCTTCACCGCACGGAAGAGAAAATACCGCTCACTGATGTTTACGAAGCCATCGGATGGGGTGAGTCCGAAAGTCGGCGCATCTTCAAATTGCACGTGGCTGTCGGACTCGATGCCCGCTACATCGGTGACATCGACCTGGAACCGCGCGGAAGCGAGGAGGCGCAGCGGGCGCTTATCATGGATGAGGTGGTCACCTTCCCCCCGCTGGCGCTGATGCTGGTCATCGGATTGATGGCGGCCGTACTGGCCATCATCGGTCGCAGAACCGGCATGGAAACCATCATCGTGCATATGGACGGCGAGAGTTCCAGCGGAAAGACCACCGGCCTGGTTGTGTGCTTGTCAGTTGCGGGGTACCCCGGCGGCGTGCACGATGTGATCGACACGGCGGATGGAGCTGAACAGTTTCGGTCAAAAGAAGGGTTGATGTTCACGCTCAACAGCACGGGAAACGCCGTATTAAATGCCCTCGGCGGAAATCAGGGGGTAGTTAGAGGGTTGGAAGAGTTGGCGATGTTTGACGGAGAGGGCTTGGGCAAGCTGGCGTATCAGATCGCAAGCGGGGAAGACAAACGCCGGCTCAACGGCGACTACCAACAGACGACGACGAAATCCTGGCGGACGGTCGTCGTCTCTACCGGCGAGTTTTCCTGGGTGGAAAAGGCCGGGGGCAACACGGGCATCCTGATGCGCCTGCTCGAATTCAAGCTCCCCCAGTGGACGCCATCGTCCGACAGCGCCGAGCGCATCAAAACCGTCCTGCTAACGAACTACGGGTGGCTTCTTCCCCGGTTCGCAGAACACCTACTCGCCATCGGTGACGAGGCTGTTATGGCGGCGTGGGAGCGGTGGCGGCAACAATGCCTGGCTCGGATAGGCCAGAGCGACCGGTATGCTAATCGCATCGCGGCAAAGCATGCTGTCATCATGGCGACGGCGGAGATGGCAGCAGAGGCGCTGGACATGCCGCTGGACTTGGATGGGATATGGGAGGTGATACACGGCATGGAACGCGAGTCGCTTTCCGCCCGCGATATCGGGGAGAGCGCTTTTGAGTACTTGACCGAATACGCCAACAGGAACCCAGAAGCGTTTCCGCGCGACGGGGAGAACGGCGACGGGGACCGCAAAGGGTGGGTGACCAAAGATGGTGCTGAACTGGTCATCTTTCGCCGGGCGTTTGAAGAATTGCTCACCGCCGGGCATTTCAACAATCGGAAGGTGGTGGAGGCCAAACTCTACGAGAAGGGGTATCTCGACCGCGACGACGACCGGCCAACGCGCAAGCTGACGGTCCCGTGGAGCGGGATGAAGGATCGGTGCTATGTGTTGCGCCTGAAGCGTGACTGTACCCCCGATGCAGATGATTGCGGCACCGGAAGGCGCCTACTGAAACGCGAGTGACAGCGCGAACCCTCGGCGTATTCGTCGGTGCATCATGCCAGATACCGGATATCCCGGTTTCCCGGTTTCCCGGTACTCCTAAACAACGGGCCAGACAAATACCGGATCATGTCGGAGAGAACTGACCGCCGGGTTTCCGGGAAATCGGGAAGCAAAATATCGTCACTGGAATGTTGAGTCCCGTAATCGAGAATAAGCGCGCCACCCCGCTCGTTGCGGGGGGCGCGTAATCCAGGCAGCGGGCAAGCACATATTATGGAGGTGAGCGCATGCGCTCGGAATCAAGCAAGGAGACCACATTCAACGTCGCCGCGGACACCATCGCCGGGCTGGTCGCGGAAGCCTTCTACCGCGACCCGGACGGGCTGCGGCGCAAGGCGGCGCGCCAGATCAACGCTGAGCTGAATGCCGCCGTGGACGCCGCCGCGGGAGAGGCGGACGCCGCGCGGCTGGCGTCCGCCCGCGCCGGTTATCCGGTGGCGGCCAAATACGCCACGGGACACGAGAAAGGGGAGGATGTATGAGAAAATTGGCAAAGCCAGCCGCCAACGACAATACGGCGGTGGCTTACGGCCGGGTTTCGTCCGACGAGCAGGCGGGCAACGCCAGCACACGCGGCCAGCAGGCTGAGGCCGAGGAATACTGCCTTAACAACAAGCTCGAACTCGCCCACACCTACTTCGACGAGGCGCGGAGCGGCAAGTCGATGGAGGGGCGGGAGCAGCTCAAGCGGATGCTGAACGACGCCCGCGCCGGCCGGTTCAGTCATCTGATCGTCTGGAAGCTGACCAGATTGAGCCGCAACCTGGTGGACACGCTGGCGATCATCAAGGAACTTGACGCGCTGGGCGTCAGCGTCCACAGCATCACCGAGCGGGAATACGACACGTCCACGCCCGCCGGGCGCATGTTCCTGCATATCATGGCGTCGGTGGCGGAGTTCGAGCGCGAGGCCCTGGTAGAGAACGTCCGCATGGGCATGAAACAACGCGCGCAGGAAGGGGCCTGGATCGGCGCCGAGATGCTGGGCTACCGCGTGCCGAAGGAGGCGGCCGACACGGAGGCCGTGGTGAAGGCCGGCCGGCTCATCCCCGTGCCGGCGGAGGCGGACACAGTGCGCCGCATCTTCACCCTGTACGCGGACGGCAAGGGGCTGAAGGCCATCACCAACCGGCTCAACCACGAGGGCCGCAAGACAAAGCGCGGCGGGTTCTTCAACCCGACGCAGGTGGGGGCGATTCTGGACAACCCGGCCTACATCGGGCGGGTCCGGGTCAGGTTCTTTGATGCGCATTCCAAGGAAGATAAGGAGTATGTCGTGGACGCCGCCCACGAGCCGATCATCGACCGGTCGCTGTGGGACCGCGCGCAGTCGCTCCGCGCCACCAAGGCCACACGCCCCCGGCGGGTGTCCGAGCGCGGGTTCCCACTGACGTCGATCCTGCGCTGCCCGGAGTGCGGGGCCGGCATGTCGATGTCACGGACGAGCAACGCGCTGAAAAACGGAGGGTGGTGGGTGCGGTACTACTACTCGTGCGGCAGGTGGAAGAGCCAGGGAACGGCGGTCTGCCACCAGAACGGCATTGCGGCGGACGTTGCGGAGAAGGCCGTGTTCCGGCGGCTGAAGCGCACCGTCTCCCACCCGACCCTCCTGCGCGAGATAGTGAAGCGCGTGAATGCCAGCCGGCGCGAGTCGGTACGGCCGCTATCGCAGCGGCTGGCGCTCATCGCGAAAGAACGGCAGAAGCTGGACGCAGCGCTCGTCAGATACCAGCGCGCCTTCGAGTCCGACGCGCTGGACAGCGCGGAGTTCGGCAGGCGGATGGCCGAGATAAAGGGGAGCCTGGCGGGGCTGGACGCCGAGGAATATGAACTGCGCGGGCGGGTGGCGACGAGCGAGGCGTCCGGCCCGGTGTCCTACGAGGTGGTGAAGATGATATTGGTTGGCTTCGTAGACCAGCTTCAGCGCTCCGATGGCGACCGTCAGCGCGTGCTGCTGCGGGCGCTGGTGAAGGAGATCACCTTCGAGAAGGGCAAGGGCATCCAGAGCATCCGCCTGCACCTCCACGAAGGTGTGGCCCTTACGCTCGGTATGGCCGACACGCCGTCCATCACCTCTCCAGTGACCCTGACCGTCTGACCTTAGCGGGCGGGGGCCGATTTTGGCCCCCGCCCTTCACCCACACAACCCCGTATAAACGGCGTGCAGCCCCGCATAACCATCATCCCGCACTGATCGCACTGTGGTGGCGCAACCAGGCGTGGACGCCCCATCGGGTGCGCTACGACGTCCTTGGCGGCAGCCGGCGACGGGTTTTGAGAGGGGGTGACGGGCCGGCAGCGCCCGTCTGCGAGAAGGAAACGGCGATGGACCGTTCTAGGAGTTATCCCTCATCGGTGATATGCTTCACCTTACCGCAACCCCCCACCTTTTCCCGTTACGCGTGTCAAACCCCGTATTACGCCACCGGAGGTATCCCCATGCGCTCCGTTTTGTGCCTGGTTGGGCTCGTGTTGTCGTCGCTGCCGCTCCTGGCGGTGACCATCGGCAAACCGGCGAAAAGTCGCGTGCCGGCGTGGGACGTGCGCGGGCCGCTCACGCTGCCGTCGCAGGGGACGGCGTGCCTGGACGCCACGGCGGACGGGCGCTTTTGCGCGGTGGGCACTATCGCCATGCCGGGCGACGCGCAACTGTTCCTGCTCGACGACACCGGGCACGTGGTGGAGGCGCATCCGGTGGGGGAGCGCGGGGTGACTGAGGTGGCGGTCGGCGACAATGGCGCGTTCGTCGCCGCGTTGGTCGGCGTTCCCGCAGGCACGGCGGGGGACATCCCCGTGGTGAAGCTCTTCGTCGACGGCAAGCCGGCGCCGCTGAACAACGACTTCGTGCCCGGCTTCCGCGCCTTGTTCCACTACGGCGACCATTCCAACCACCTGGGGCATCAGCTGCAGGCGGTGGGCGACCGGCTGGCCATCGGCGGGGCGTCGGAAGTGGCATGGGTCACGCCGCGCACCGGCGTCATGAACCGAGCGCCGCTGGGCAAGGTCGGCGCGGGGGAGTTGTCTACTTTCGCCTGCGCCGCCGACGGGCACGCGGTGGTGGGGCGCGCCGTGGGCAAAGATGCCGGCAAAGCGCTGGGCGTGCTGGGGCCGACCGGCGCGCTGTGGAGCATAGCGCCGGGTGACGAGGACGGCCCGGCCCTCGATTTTGGCGTCTACGGCCCGGCGGCGGGCAAGCCGATAGATACCCGCGTATGGGCGCCGCTCTCGGTGGCGATGGGCCGCGACGGCGCGCGTTGCGCGGCGGCGGAATACCCGGGCTGGAGCCGCCACTTCCCGCGCGGCGACGACTACGGGTTGCATTACCCCGCCGCGCGTCCGGCGATCAGCGTGTATGACGCGGCGGGCGCCGTGCTCTGCCACGTCGACCCGGCGAAACTCGACCCGGGCTGGTACGATTTGGCCTTCACCGCCGACGGCGCGCGGCTGCTCATCTACCCGCATAGCTACCCGTCGCAAGGCCTCGGCGGCGTGGGCTTTCTGCCCGCCGACCTGCCCGCGCATACGCTGTACGTGCTCACCATCGCCGACGGCACTGTGGCGCCCGTCACCTTCCCCGACGCCGTCGCGGGGGTGGCGGAGGCCAATGGCCGGCTGGCGGTAAGCTGCTGGAACGGCACACTCTACCTGCTCGACGCGGCGCTCAAACCGCTGCACGAAATCGACCTGGGTGCCGCCGCGCTGCTGCGCGCCTCCACCGACGGATCGCGTATCCTCGCCGCGGGCACGGACGGGGTGGTGCACGGCCTCGACGCCGACGGCCACGCGCGCTGGCGCACCGACCTGCATGCCGTGGCGCCGCCGGGGGTGAAGCCGTGGACGCTGAACCAGACGGCGCGCAAAATCGGCGACGTGTGGGCGAAAAGCACGCAGCGCACGCACAGCGACATGGGCAATCAGTATTACATCGAGGCGCCGGACGGCATCCTGCTCATCGATCCCAACTCCGGGCTCTCCATCGAGCAGAACTTCGCACAGATGCGCGCGGCGGGGTTGGACCCGCTGCGCGTGAAGTATATCCTGCTCACCCATGAGCACGGCGATCATGCCCCCGGCGCCTATCTCTGGCGCCTGCTCACCGGCGCGCAGGTGGTCTCCTCGCCGGAGATGGCCACCAGCCTGCAGCACCACATCCCCACCGGCACCGGCTACGGCTTCCACCCGCCGCAGCCCACCGACATCATCGTCGACAAGGAGCGGACCCTCGACCTGGCCGGGTTGCCCGTCACCGTGATCCACCTGCCCGGGCACACCTACGGCTCCCTCGGCTACATCTTTATGTATAAGGGCAAGCGTTACGCGGCCTTGGGCGACCTGATTATGCCCGGTGGTACGCTGGGGTATGCCGGCTCGGTGGACTTCAGCGCGGCGGACGTGCTGGCCAGTCTGCGCAAGCTGGGAACGTACAAGCCGGACATCATCCTGGGCGGGCACGGCCAGGGCGATCCGAGCGAGTTCATCGGCAAGGGCATCGCCGCCGGCGTGGCGACGGGGTGGGGGCACATGACGCCGGAGCAGCCCGACCCGATGTATGCCTTCACGCGGAAGAACTACCTCATTACCGCCTGGCGACAACCGATTTATGCGGCGGCTTTCGGGGATATTGACGGCGATGGCAACGCGGATGCCGCGGTGCTGGTGCGCGACGGTGGGCGTGTCGTAGTGCAACTCTTCCGCAACGCGGACGGCACGCTGCCCACCGTGCCCGACGCCGTCGTGGAGGTGCCTGGCTTTACACCGGACAGCATGTCCAAGTTGCGCATCGTGCACCTGACCCCCGGCCCCGCCGCCGACCTGGTGGTCACCGCGGAGTTGGGCAGCGCGCTGCTGCTGGCGCAGGAGGGCAAGCTCGCGTATAAGGTGCTCCCGCTGCCCGGCACGCGCCTTACCCAGGTGCTGGTGAGCGATTTCCCGGGCGACGGCCACAAAGGCCTCGTGCTCGGTGGGCGCTTCGTCGGGCGCTTCTACCTCGCCACGGTGACCGATGGCGGGGTCAAAATGAACGCGGGCACGCCCACCGCGTGCAGCTTTGACATGGCGCTGGCGGACATTTTCGGTGACGGCAAGCCGGCGCTCGTCACCGCCGCCGGGGAGATCTTCCCGCGCACCGCCACCGGCTTCGCCGACACGCCGGCCTTCAAGCTCGCTGTGCCCTCCGCCGATGGGTGGAACTACCTGGCCGCGGCGGATTTCAACGGCGACGGCAAGCCCGACGTGGCGCTGCTGGCGAATACCCCCACTGCGGGCGCGCGGCTCTTCGTCTACTACCACACCGGCGACGCCACGCGTCCCTACGCGGAGAAGCCTGACCTGGACGTGGTGCTGCCGAAGGCCTTCGTGAACCGTGACGGCCCGACGGTGGGCGACTGGGACGGCGACGGCATCCCCGACCTGATCGTGCAGGGGCCGGAGGGCGCGGTGGTGGTGCCGGGCGGCAAGGGCGGCCTCGACCCCGCGCACACGACGCGCATCCCCCTCGACTATAACCCACACTTCGACACCAAGCTGGCGGTCGGCGACTTCACCGGCCACGGCAAGGCGGAACTCGCGGGGTGGGGCGCCACCTTCGTCGGCGCGACGGGAGTATATATATGGACGCGGTAACGATCCGGCGGAAGGGGTGGCTGCTGCTCGGGGTGCTGCTGCTCGCGGCGCTGGCCGTCGTCTACGCCTGCTGTTTCCGCTATCGCGCGGTGATGGTGGGCGGGGTGCTGGTACACCGGCACGTCTTCACCACCATGTTCTGGGTCGGCGAGGCGGCGACGGCCGACAACGACTACATCTCCAACTCGCAGAGCGCGTGGGACGATAACTGGCGCACGCACTTCGGCGGCACCGATGACCCGCAGGCGCGTCACGGCTGGCTGCCCGCCGCCTTCACCCCGCGCGAGAACCCCTTCTACTGCGCGCTGCCTTACAACGACTACACCGACAACAACGCGCGCAAGCCGGAGGCCGCGCATATCATCCCGTGGGGACGCATCTGGCCCGGGGGCACGTCGCTGTGCAAAAACCACTGGGTGCAGATCACCGCCCACGGCCGCACCGTGTATGCGCAATGGGAGGACAGCGGACCGTTTGAGTATAACGACGCCGCCTACGTCTTCGGCACCCGCCCGCCCGCCAGCACGCATTTCCTCCACGCCGGCCTGGATGTTTCCCCCGCGGTGAACGACTATCTGCACCTGGGCAACGGCTGGTTCACCGACTGGCACTTCGTCAACGCCCACGACGTACCCCCCGGCCCGTGGCGGGAGGTGGTGACGAAGCGGGAGATTAGCTGGGGGAAGTGAATTCCTTCGTCCCGTACCTGTTCACGATAACTTGATCCGATGGAGCAGCGAGCAAAGGGTGGCGAGATTTTTTGGAGGGCGAGCGTCCCCGCGAGCCGCGCGCGTGATATCCGTGCATGACAGACAAAAACGGCCTGTGCGTAAGAACTGCTCTCACGCACAGGCCGTCTGGCATTTTCGACCACGGGGCACCCGCACGCGGCTCGCGGGGACGCTCGCCCTCCCAAAGTTGCCACATCGTTTCTCTGTGGGTTCCATCGGCATAGACATGCGACGGCGCCCATGCCTTACGGTTCCGGGAACGACTTCTCCCCCGTCAGTCGTTTTTCGAAGAGGCGGGCGACGACGTAGCGGCGGATGAAGCCGAGGTTGTTGAAGAGGCGGATGATGAGGGCCACCATGATGGCGGTGGCGATGGGGCTCTCCTGGCGCAGCGCGGTGCCGAGGTAGAGCACTCCGGCGCACAGCAGGGCGTTGGTGAAGAAGCCGGAGACGAAGACGCGGTCGTTGAATTTGCCTTCGATGGCGGAGCGGATGGCGCCGACGATGGAGTCCACGCCCGCCATCACGGCGACGGCGAGATACGGCGCGTATTCGGCCAGGTTACCCGTTTTCAGGTGGGAGACGTAGGAGGGCAGGAAGACCGCCAGAAATCCCACGATCAACGAGAGCACCGGGAGCCACATCGGCTACTCCTCTTTCTTCGGCGGCGCGTCCTTCGCCACTTTGGTGAAACTCAACGGCGGCAACACGGTGATCGCCGGCAGTTGAATGTTATCCCGCTTCTCGATTTCGATGCGCATGCCCAGCGGTTTGAGCTGGTCGATCACCCCGTAGGGCAGGTTGGCGGCGCCGTACAGCGCATCCACCTTGCCGATGGCGCGCACGGTGAAGGGGGCGCTGATAGGCGTGTTGTTTACGTAAATCACCGGTCCCACGCAGCGCACCGCGGTGCTGTTCACCACGCGCTGGTCGTTGAGGCCCAGCGCCTCCGCGCCGGCAACGCGCAGCTCGTTGAGGAGCATGAGCAGGTCCACATCGTGGGTGATCAGGGCGTTGGGATTCACGTCGCCGGGATTTTTCGACGACTGATTCGTATCGTCGATGGTGATGACGATCCCCGGCCCCTGCACCGGGGTGACGCCGGTGCGGATGTGCAGTTCGGTGATTTCTTTTTGCACGGCCTCGGTGCTGGCGCCCTTCACCAGCGCGTCGATGCGCGCGTTGAGTTTGGAGACGGTATCCTGCTGCTCCTCGTTCTGCTTGCGCAGGTGGCGAATCACCTCTTCCGGCCGCATGTTCGTTTCGCCGTCGCCTTGTGCGGAGGCCGAGCTGAGGTAGAGCACGGCGATGAGCACGCCCAGTACCAGCGACACCACCGTTAACGGCACCACCCAGGGCTCCGGTTTGCCCAGGGGGATCTGCATCTTCATGGTGGGCTTATCTCCTGTCCCGTCGGCGTCGGGACGCCCCCGGGCATCTTCGGCTTGTACGCCGCGCCCAGGTCGGTTAACTTCGTCAATACGCGCACGTCGATATAATCCAGCCCGTCCAACGGATACCCCGCTACGCTGGCGCGCAGGATCACCTCATGCATCGCCTGCACCTTCACCGCCAGGTTGTCCGGCTGGCCGAGAAAGACCCGCGTGCCCGGGCGCAGCACCAGCGTGAGGCCGCCGTGAGCGTCCAGTTTGACGCGCGTCACGTCGATCACCGCGTCGCCGCTTTGCGCGCGCAGCGTGGCCAGCATGTCCAGCACCGACTGCGTCTCCGGCTGCGTCAGGTGCGCGCCGAAGGGGGCGGTCATCGCCGCCGGGGGCAACCCTTCCACCGCGGGAACGGGGATGGTCGGCGCCGGGTCGCGCGTGAAGAGGATGCCGTGGGTGTCCAGGTAGCGCGGCGGATCGGTGTAGCCCAGCCGGCACACCGCCTGGCGCTCCTGCACCGCCACCACCAGCTCGCCGATCTCCCCCCAGTGCACCTGGGCGCTTTCCACCCGCGGCTCACCGCACACCCGTGCCGCCAGCGCGTGCTTCGCGGTGCGGTAGAAGTTGCTGTGCGGATCGCGCAGGTTGACGAGGCGGATCACGTCGTTATCGCTGAGGGTCTCGGTGCCCGTGACGCTGATGCGGGAGATCCAGAAGCGCGGAGAGAAGCAGATGGCGGTGATGACCTCGAGGGCGAGGAGCGCGAGCAGCACGCCCACCACCGACCAAAGCAGCCGCACATACCGCATATGCTTGCGGTATTTCCGCTGCACCGATTGGCGGCGCAGGCGGGCGACTTCCGGGTTCATGGGTGGGAGCGGCGTATACATGGCTCGTTGGGTGAACATCCCTCCGGTGTTGCGGCAGTTGTACCCGGCTGCCGCGGTATTTATCCGGCCAGCGCGTCGGCGATGAGCCGATCGAGCAGCGCGGGAAAGGAGATCCCGGCCGTCCGCGCGGAGAGCGGCAGCAGGCTGGTGTCCGTCATGCCCGGCAGCGTGTTCGTCTCCAGCACGTACAGGCCGTCGTCGGCGACGATGATGTCGGTGCGCGACACGCTGCGGCACCCCAGCACGGCGTGCGCGTGCAGGGCGAGTTCCGCCGCCAGCGTGCGCGTCGCGTCATCGAGGCGTGCCGGGCAGATCTCTTCGGTGGCGCCGGGCGTGTATTTATTTTCGTAATCGTAAAAGCCCGTCTTCGGCACGATTTCGATCTCGGGCAGCGCCGTCGGCGGCACGCCGAGTACCGGCACGCTGATCTCCATGCCGACGATGAAGCGCTCTACCACCAGCGTGGTGTCGTAGCGCGCCGCCAGCGTCAGGGCGGGCAGCAGGCCGGCGTCGTCGCGCAC
The DNA here is from genome assembly GCA_903928345.1 of uncultured bacterium. Taxonomy (GTDB): domain Bacteria; phylum Armatimonadota; class Hebobacteria; order CAIYQO01; family CAIYQO01. Next base: position 41,559 of record CAIYQO010000194.1, read on the forward strand.
GATGCTGATGCCGATGGTCGACCCCTCGTTGGCCGGCTTCACCACGCAAGGCACGCCCAGCGCCGCGCGCACATCAGCCGCGGCGTCGTCCACGGTGGTGACGGTCAGGTCCAGGTCGAGACCGGGTGGTACGGGGATGCCGGCGTCGCGGAAGAGCGCCCGCGCCACGCCTTTGTGCATGGCCGCCGCGCTGGCGAGCACGCCGGAGCCGGTGTAGGGGAGGCCGAGGAGTTCGAGTAGCGCCTGCACGCGGCCGTCTTCGCCGACGGGGCCGTGCAGGGCGAGCACCACGACGTCCACCGTCCCGCGCAGCGCCAGCAGCGCCGCCGGGTCGCCGGTGAAGTCCACGGGGGTGACAAGGTAGCCGGGGCGATCCAGCGCCCGCGCCATATTGGCGCCGCTGCGCAGCGATACGTCCCGCTCGCTGGACGTGCCGCCCATCACGACGGCCACGCGAAGAGTCTCCATATCCGCTTCCAAATTCCTTCGAATGAGCTGTGACTACTATATTATAACCAAAAACCCGTCGCGCAGGGACACTTGACGCGGGAAAAGTGAAATATTGGGAGCGGGGAGCGAGGAGCAAGGAGCAGGAACGAGGAGATGGAAGCGAGGAGGGTAATCCGGGGCGGCCGAGGTCGCCCCGTCATATTCTCCGCTCCTGGCTCCTGGCTTCTTGCTCCCCGCGCCCCGCTCTTGTACAATACAGGCATGACGGAGACACGCAACGGGGAGATTCAGGCGGAGATCGCGCGGTGGAAGACCGAGCGGCGCGCGGTGATCCTGGCGCACAACTACCAGGTGGCGGAAGTGCAGGAGATCGCGGACTTCGTCGGCGATTCCCTAGAGCTGAGCATGCAGGCGGCGCGGCTGAGCGCGCCGGAGGTGATCGTCTTTTGCGGCGTGCACTTCATGGCGGAGACGGCCAAGCTGCTCGCCCCCACGAAAACCGTGCTGCTGCCCGACAGCAAGGCCGGCTGCCCCATGGCGGACATGGTGACGCCGGAGGCGCTGCGCGCGTTGAAGGCGGCGCACCCGGGCGTGCCGGTAGTGTGCTACGTGAACACTTCGGCGGCGGTGAAGGCGGAGTGCGACATCGCGTGCACCTCCGCCAACGCGGTGCGGATCGTCACGAGCCTGCACGCGCCGGAAGTGATCTTTGTGCCCGACCGCAACCTGGGCGCGTGGGTGCAACGCCACACGGACACGCGCCTCATCCCCTGGCCCGGCTATTGCCCCACCCACCAGCGCATCATGCCGGAGACGATCCGCGCCGCCAAGGCCGCCCACCCGGACGCGGAGGTGCTGATTCACCCCGAGTGCCCGGCGGAACTCATCGCGCTGGCCGATCATGTGGCGAGCACCGGCGGCATGGTGCGACTGGCGAAAGAAGGCGCCGCGACGACGTATATCGTCGTCACCGAAGAGGGGATGCTGCATCGCCTGCGCCGCGACAACCCCGCCAAAACGTTCATCGGCCTCACGCCGCGCGTCCTGTGCCCGAATATGAAAAAGATTTCGCTCGAGAAAGTGCTCTGGGCGCTGCAGGATCTGCGCGAGCCGATCACCGTGCCCGACGCCATCGCCGAAGGCGCCCGCGCCGTCATCACGCGCATGCTCGCCGCCTCCTAACTCGCTTTTCCCGCGTTTTCCCGCCCTCCGGCCCCGCCGGGGGGCTTTTTTTGTGCTCCGTCGTAAATATTTCCCCTGGTCACGCCTGGATTGCTTGTTCCTATACCCCTCGTGCTGGTATGATACGCTGGGTTCTCGGGTACAGTGGCAAGGACTGCATTGCCCCGCGCCCCTCCGCCGGGCAGGTCAGACGACGGGCCGCCGCCGACCGGCTTGCCAAGGCGAGAGGCTCTTGCTATAATAGTCTGTCAAATCGTCGCAGGTTCGTTTGCGCCGCCGACGCTTGGCCCCCCTAGCTCCGGACAACGAAAGAAGGAGTGGTGCACGTGAATAGTCGGGGATTAGTCACCGCCGCCCGGCGTTTGAGCTTGAGCGTGCTCTTTGCCGTCGTCTTCCTGTCCCTCGTCACCCTCTGTTGGGGGAGCCGTGCGACATCCACCACCGCTGTGCCGACCGCGTTACTCGGCAGTGCCGCTCGCCGCACCCCCGCCGTGCGCGCCAACGTGCGTGCGACCGGCAACGGCGTGGTCGACGTCACCAACTCTCCCGCCGACGAAGACTTGCCTGCCTGGTCACCAAGCGGGCAGAAGATCGCCTTCACCTCCAACGGCACCGATACGAACGGCGACGGGCGCCTCGACGCGGTCGGCACCCAGCGCATCCTCTATACCATGAATACCGACGGCAGCGGGCTGCAGAGCTTCCTGGGCGCCGTGCCGGTGGGCGACGTGGTCGCGCTGTCCTGGGCCTCCGAGTCGCAGCTCGACGTGGTTGTCGACGACGAAGGCGACTTCACCATCGACGCCGTCAACCTGCTCAGCGGATCGGCCACCCTCCTCTTCACCGCGCCGACCGGGCAGCGCATCGCCAACCTGTGCGCCGCGCCGGTGGGCGGGACGGTGTATTTCGACCAGACGAACGCCACGGGCAAATGGGGCATCTATGCCGCGACCAATGGCACCGCCACGCCGATCCTGGTGAACGCCTCCGACAACCGCCACCCGGTGCTCGCGCAGAACGCCACCACCCTCGTCTTCGAATCCAACAGCAACGGCCGCTACCGCATCTATGACATGACCCCCACCGGGGCCAACGTCCGCTGGCTGACGAATCCGCTGGGCGGAGAAGACACCTCGGCCATGCCCACCGCGGACAACCGGCTGGTCTTCGCCAGCACCCGCTACACCAGCGCGACCGACCTGCATGGCAACAGCAATATCTGGGTCATCGATTATACGGCGCAGAATACGATTCAGGAGAACGTCACCACCAACGTCGCCACGCCGCGCTTCTTCACCGACATCACCCTCACCGCCAATCAGACGGCGCCCGCGCCGCATCCGCAAGTCGGGCGTGCCGGTGATATGCTCTTCGTCACCGACCTGGACGGCAACAAGGAGATCTACTCCGGCTCGACGGTGGACAGCCGTCCGCCGTACGTCACCGCGCCGCCCACCACCTACGATGCCGCCGACGTCGCGCAGACCACGCCGAAAAAGATCTTCTCCCCCGGCGACACGATCACCGTCACCGTGCCGGTGACCGACCTGGACTCCGGCGTGAGCAACGTGTGGCTGCAGATCAAGGACCCCGACCCGGGGGTCATCGACAGCCAGGGCATCGACCACGTCATCACCACCGACACCGTGGACCCCGACGAGACGGGCACGCTGACCTACGCCACCAAGCGTCCGGTCGAATTCGGCCCCTTCGACCCGAATACGAACACCTACCTCGACACCACGCTGAACGCCAACCAGCCCGGCTACTACGCGCGAGCGGGCGCCACGCGCCTCTTCACCGACGAAGGCTTCGGCGATCCCGGCGTACCCACCCACTGGATTCAGATGTATGACGACGGCACCCACGGCGACGCGCTCGCCGGCGACGGCGTCTTTAGCTGCCAGTGGACCACGCCCGTCGGGAACTTCAGCGACTGGTACCTGGACATCATTGCGGAAGACAATGCGAATCTCGGCGTCGACGCGGTCACCGGGCGCATGAAGCACAACCGGCAGCGCTTCGACAACGTCGGCGGCTGCACCACCGCGCTCTTCACCGGCGGCAAGCGCGTCCTGCTCGTCGACGACTACATGGACGGCCAGCGCTTCCTCACCCAGGGACTGCCCCCCGTCTCCGCGCAATACGACGCCCCCGCGTGGCTCAACAGCCTGTACTACTTCACCAGCGGGCCGTCGACAGCCGTTACCGACCGGCGTTCCCCCTTCGTGCCGGACAGCGAATTCGGCGGGGCCGACGTGTGGCGCATCATGTGCCGCGGCCCTGTGCCCCTCGACGTACTGCAGAGTTACGCCCCCTCGACCGTGGCGCAGAGCGATCCCTCCACCGGCAACCCGGTGACGGTGAAGCACGGCGACAAGATGGTGGTGTGGGTCTCCCCCGCCGGCTGGTACCGCATGCTCGGTACGAATTCCGGCTCGCTGCTGGAGACGGCTACGCAGGCCAACGTGCGCGCCTACTGGAACCAGGGTGGGCGCATCTTCCTCATCGGGTCCGACGTCGCCACCGGCCTCACCCAGGGGGTGAACGCGGGCGACACGTTCTTGAGCGACGTCTTCGGCGCCGAGATTCCCCCCGTCGCGGCGGGCAACTCGCTGGCGATGGACACCTCGGCTACCGCCTTCCCGCTGTACCAGCAGCATATCCCGCACCACTTCGTCTATGACCCCGTCGACCCCGACGTGAGCTGGTACGGCGGCACGCTGCCCGACGAGCGCTGGAAGGATCTGGGCCTCGCGCTCGGACGCAGCTACATGTTCCGCAACCAGAACCCGAGTCAATACACCACATACGATCCGACGATCGGCGGCGGACCGCTGTGCAACTGGGACGTATTGGATAAGACCGACGCCGAGACGCGCCTCTCCATCTGCGCCTGTCCGCTGTACGACGGCCCGCAGAGCGGCGTCGGCCCGAACCTGGCGGCCACCCCGCAAGCGGACAGGCAACGCACCATCCGCGGCAGCATCGCCGCCACCCGCCCCACCGGCAAGAGCACCGGCGCCACCGGGCGCAGCACTACGTCCACCGCCGTCACCACGACCACCACCACCGTGCGCCCCCCGACGGCGCGCGAGGCGCAGTACGAGGGACGCCTGCTCGGTGGCAAAGCGCGCAGCAGCGGGCTGGGCACCGTCGACCCGCTCGTGTGTGTCTATAAGGACCATACCACGGCGAACGGCGCGCGCTCCATCTTCTGGACCTTCGGCTACGAGCACATCACCATCGCGCAGCGGGCGCAGGCCGCCACCGACGCCATCGAGTGGCTCATGGACGGCAGCGTCTCCGGCACGGTGGTGCAGATCAACAGCTTCCAACCGGTCGCCAACGCTCTGGTGGTCATCGCCGACTCGACCGGCGTCAACCTCGGCGCCGCGCGCACCAATTCCCTCGGACAGTACCTGGTACAGGGGATTCGTCCGGGGATCGCGGACACGATCACCGTCACCGCCACCGGATACTACGGCACGATGACGAAGACGGAGAACATGCGCGGCGGGTACGTCAACCACACCGCGAACACCGACTTCTTCCTGTATCGCGACATTAACACCTGCACCTTAAACGGCACGGTGACGCAGGACGGCGTGGGCGTGGCCGGCGCCACGGTCACCGTCTCTCCGCTGGGCGGCGGTAACTCCGCCACGGTGACCACCGACGCCGCCGGACACTATACCGCCACCAACCTGCTCTCCGGCGTCTATTCCGTCTCCGCGCGGCAGCCGCAGACGAACGCCGCTTCCAGCACGCGTACGGTGACCCTGAGCAGCGGCGCCACCTTCACCGTCGACCTGTCCTTCACGTCCGGTACCGCGTTGGCCGGCACGCTCTCCGGCGTGGTGACGGGTAACGGCAGCGCGCTGGCGGGCGCCAGCGTGCGTGTGCTGCTGGGCGCCACCGTGGTGCAGACCAAGCTGACCGACGCCGGCGGCGCCTTCTCCTTTACCAACCTGGCCACCAATACCTATACGTTGGAAACGTCGGCGGCGGGCTTCACCACCGACGCGCGTGCCATCACCTACGACGCCACCGTCGGGCTGGTGCTGCCGATCAATTTGAACGCCCTCTCCACCGGCGGCAACACGGTGACCGTGGGCGTCCGCGTCTACGACGGCGACACGCTCGCCGCCCTGGGCGGCGCCACGGTGCAGATCATGGTGGGCGACACGGCGATCGTCACCGGCGTCACCACGGCGCAATTCGCCACCACGGTGCCGCCGGCTAACTTCGTGGCGCAGCTTACCGTAGGCAACTACCGCGTGCGTGTGTCGCATCAGGATCGCCGCTCGATGGAAGCAGGGCTGGTCCTCATCCCCGGCGCCACCGCCAGCACGATCGAGTTCCATATGGAGCCGCTGCTCACGCTGAGCACGGGCGTCTCCCTCTTCGCGCTGCCCGGCACGTATACCGATGCCAATAACCAGCCGCTTGACGCGATAAACTTCATTCTGCCCGTCGACCCGCTCACCGGTCAAGCATCCACCAGTGCGACGATCGACTTCACGGATCGGCTGGCCTATTACGACACCACTACGGCGGCGTATGTGAAGTACGCGCCGAACGCGCACTACACGATCGGCACCGCGCGGGCGTATTGGGCGCGGCTGGATACGCTGGCCGCCGTCACCCAGGAAGGCGCCGCGGTGAGCACCGCCACGCCGTACGCCGTCGTGCTGGCGAAGGGATGGAACCTTCTCGGCAACCCGTTCCCCTTCACCGTCGATCTCTTCGACTGCACCATTACGCCGGTGCAGCAGGCCACGGAGACGTGGAGCCAGGCGCTCACCGCGCGCGCCATCGGCAACGTGGTCTACACCTGGAACGGCCGCGCCTACATCGCCACCACCATGCTGCAGCCGTACCTGGGCTACTGGGTGTACGCCAACACCAACTGCACCCTCAACATCACCAATCAGTCGCCGCTACGCGCGGCGGTGACGGCGCGGCGCGGCCAGCCCTCCGCGACCAATTGGAGCGTGCGGCTGGAAGCGGCGGCGGGCACCTATCGCGATACGACGAACTACTTCGGCGTGCAGACGGGCGTGGCGGAAGGGTTCGATGCCGCGGTGGACAATCGCAAGCCGCCCATGCCGCCCGGTCCCTACGTGGCGCTGGCCTTCCCGCAGCGCGCCTGGGGCGGCGATAGCGGCGACTTCGCCTCCGCCCTGCAAGCCCCCAGCGGCGGAGAGCAGCACTGGACGGTGCAGGTGACGACGAACCTGTCCGACACCGATGTGGTGGTGCGCTGGCCGGAATTGGCCGCCCAACTGCCCGCCGGCACGCAGGCGCTGCTACGCGACCAGACCACCGGGCAGGCCGTCTATATGAATACGACCGGCTTCTACACCTTCCACGCGGGCACCGGCGGCGCCGTACGCAGCTTCGATTTGAGCGTCGCGCCGCAAAGCGGCACCCTGCGTGTGAGCGACGTGCGCAGTGCCCCGACACGCGGGGAGAACGGCGTGAGCTTCAGCGTCTCCCAGGCCGCGCAAGTCACCGTGGTCATCCGCGCGCAGACCGGCCGCGCCGTGCGCACGCTGGCGGCGGGGCTCGCGGTCACGCCGGGCGCCGTCACCCTGGGCTGGGACGGGCGCGACGAAAGTGGGCGCGCCGTGCCGCGCGGCGTGTATCTGTGCGAAGTGCGCGCGGTCGATCCGAGTGGTCGCGCGGCGCGCGGCAGCGGTCTGTTAATTGTCACGCCGCTCGTCCATTAACTGAAGTCAAAGGTTTACCGCTTGTCCTGGAAGGAAATACTCGGTAGAGCGGCGAAAATGTGTGCTGTTGGTGCGAGCAGCACGCCGGCCCCTCGGTCGGCAGCGACACAATGAGTTGACGTCGGCCCTCCGCGATGGCGGACGGGGCAGGTTTTGCAAAGGAGCAACCGTCACATGTCGACATGGATCCGCGGTCGTCTTGCGCGACCGATCGCCAGCGCAATCGCCGTGTCATTGCTGGCGTCCCTGCTGTTTCCATTGACGGCCCCCCCGGCCCGTGCACAGGACGCCCCAGCGGCGCTGTCTTCGCAGTTGCCTAACCTTGTCACGCAGATGCAGACGGGGATTACGAAGCCGACCACCATCGTCGTGCTCGAAGGCAACAATATCACGAACTACAAGACGGGGATGCTCGGGCGCACCTTCTCCGACGCGCTGGCTATCGAAATGCAGCGTACCAAGGACTTCGAGGTGGTCAAGCGGGCGGACCTGGATAAGGTGCTCGACGAGTACAACCTGACCAACCCACTCGACACCTATGCTATGTCGTTGGTGGCGGATCGCGTCAAGGCGCCCTTCATCATCAACTCCACCGTCGAAGGGGTGTCGATCCATAAATCGCGCGACGGCACATACGCCGAAGTGCAGGTACGCGCGGAAGTGATCAGCAAAATTACCAAGACGCGCATCAACGGCGCCATGGTCACGCAAAAGAGTTCGCCGAAGATCGGCTACAGCGGGAATACCGACGTGCTGGTGCAGGAAGCCCTCGCCACCGCGGCGTACAACGCCTCGCGCACGTTGATGGACAACCGGTTGCCCATCGGCACGCTGCTCACCTCGCCGCGCTCCGGCGAAGTGCTCATGAAGGGTGGGTCGGCCATCGGGTTCCGCAAGGGGATGGTCTGCGTCACCGTGCGCCAGGAGACCGTTACCGGTCGCCTGCGTCTCTCGACCGTGAACCCCACCGACAGCGAAGGCACCATCCTCGAAGAGAGCAAGGGGATCGCGCCGGGCGACAAGGCGATCCCGATCTTCGAATTCGATGCCACCGGGCATCCGACCGACGAGATGCGCAATGCCACCGGGCTGCGCATCGCCGGAGTCGCCGGCCTCGTGCTGCTGGCGGCCTTCATCGGGCACAACGGCGGCGACGCGCAGCTCAGCCAATCGCCGACGCCGAATGCTTCCTCACTGGCCGACGCGAACTTCATGGAGCAACCGTACGGCGGCAACCTGATCACCTGGCCCAATCGCGGCGATAAGGTGCTCGCCTATGTCATCTACCGCGACGTCGATTCCGTGGCGCCTATCGCCGTGGTCGACGGCAACACGTTCCACTATATCGATTCGGCCACCCCGCTACCGCAGTTGGGGCAGCAGATCGAGTCGACGGCCGTCAATATCACCATTGACGCGAATGTGGGAAATGTAACCGCTTTCACGACCACACCCACCTGGGATCTGACGCTGGACAACTTGAATTTGCCCAACTTGGTGATCTCGAATACCAGTTTCACCGTCGATTGCCGACGCGTGCCACTGCGCGAAGGGGAGAACGCCGGGTATATGGTGCAGACCGTGTTCCTCGGTTATCAGGACACCGGCCTGTCGGGCACCATTGGACACCCCGACCAGTACAGCCTGATCCTCGGGCAGAAGAGTTCCGTCTCCAATCGCGTGACGTTGCTGGAACCGCCCACGTTGACCAGCCCGCAGGATGGTTTCTACCCGCAGGACGGCAACTATCGCTGCCAGCGCGTGGCCGGCGGCACGACATACCAGTTGCAACTGTCCACGACATCGAATTTCGCAACGGTAGTACCGGTGGACGCCCACATCGAAGGCGACCAGTTCGCCGTGGCCACCGAGACGCTGGATCAGATTTATGCGTCATCCAATCCGCTGTCCAGCGCGGCGGGCAGTGACGTGTTCTGGCGCTTCGCCGTAAAGGTCGACGGGCAGCAACAGCCTATCGCCTGGTCCGGCACTTCGCCGAACGGTTGGGTTTATTCGAGCGCGAACCGCTTCACGCTGCCGCTGCTCCCGCCGAAGCTGCGCGGGGTGCGTGCGGGCACGCCGCCGAGTTTACCGAACAAACTCACTGGGACGTTGCGTACGAGTGGGCGTGGGGCGCTGCGCCATTAAGCACGGCGCTTAGCGCCGTGGCGTTCGCGAGGCCTGACCGGCAACCGGCCAGGCACTCGGCGACTGAGGACGTTGGGGTATGAACGTGCACACCTGGACTCGAAGTTGCGGACTGCTGCTGCTGGGGTTACTCCTCAGCGTCGGCGTATCGGCGGCACCGAATGCGCCGGTGTCCTGGCGTACCGGCGGGCTCGCGGTTGCGCGCGACGGCGTGGGCAACTGGGCGCGCTTCGGCGGCGCGGCGCGAACGCGCGGCGGCATTCGCATGGTCGGCGCCAATGTGCCCGTGTCGGGCGTCGTGCACGTCCTCGCCATTCCGGTCGAATTTCAAACGGACGCCAGCGCCGCGTCATCGGGCACCGGCAACTTTCCGTACCGTTCCTGGGGACCGACCGCCAAAGGCGATGACTTCACCTCGAATCTGCAGCATGTGGCGAACTACTATCAACGCAACTCGGGCGGGCGTGTGACGATGCAGTTCAAGCTCACCCAGGTAGTACAGCTTTCCGGTCTAATGTCCGTCTACACCGCCGCCGACGACGGTGGGATCATGCAGGAGGTCGTCGCCCTGGCGGATGCGCAGATCGACTTCTCCTGGGCGGATATGATTCTGCTCATCCATGCCGGGTGCGGCGGTGAGTTCACCGGTAGCGCCGGGGACATCCATTCGCACTTTATGGGTCTGTACGGCACCGGTTTCGACGCGACAGTCACGACGAACGACGGCGTGGCCATCGCCGGCTACTGCCTGGTGCCGGAGACGGCCTGTTCGGACGAAGAGTTTGTTGCCGTGAACTCTCCCGCCAACGGCCCGAAGTTCGATATTATCAAGTACGAGCAGAACCCGTCGGCTTTCCCGGGCGTGCTCGTACCGCACTGGAGCGACGTCACCGGCGTGTGGGCGCACGAGATGGGGCACGCCTTTGGTCTGCCCGACCTCTACGTGGTGACGAACCTGGCCAGCGGGGTGAACGTCGGCGAGTGGACGCTGATGGCAGAGGGCTGTTACAAACCCAGCGATACCAATGCCAACGTCTACACACCGTATCACAAAGACGGCGAAGTCCAATACTACTCCGTCCCCGCACATATGGACGCGTGGAGCAAGCAGTTCCTCGGCTGGACAACGGTCATTAACGTCACGGACACGATCCAGTCGACCGATACGGCCCCCGAGCACCATATGCCGATGAAGCCGCAGGCCACCTCTACGGGGTTCGTTTATCGCATGGCGGACAACAGCGATGCGGCGACACGCGAATACTTCCTATTGGAAAATCGCGCTCAGGTCGGTGACGATCAATACCTGTCCGAGGGCGGGTTGATGATCTATCATATCGACGATTCTGTTGGCACGATCGCTAATAACGACGTACAGGGGAGCATATCGCACCCGCGCGTGCTGCCCGTCTCCGCTGATGGCGTGCTCGAACTCGATAACACCACCCCCAATCAACTCACCTATAAGCCGATTGTGAATACGGTTTTCCCGGGGGCAGTGGAGAAGAATACGCACTTAGGATCCACCACCACGCCGTCGAGTAACGGTTTCAACGGGCTGGCAACCTCCGTCGACGTGAGCAACATTCACATCGTCGGGACGGACGTCTATGCCACGCTGCGCACGGCGCAGAGCACGGTCATCACCTTCACGAATCCGACGGATGGCGCGACGATCAATACCACGCGGCCCACCCTGCGCGCGACGGCGATGCATCTGGTGCCGGGTGCGACTACCCTGTACGTCAACGGCACCCAGTACGCCTTCCCGGACAACCACCTCGATACGAGCGGGCTGCTCATTTCCGGTTACGATGCGGCAACGGGAGAAATCGCCTTCCCCTTCGACGGCACCAATGGGCGCCCGACGCTGGCGGCCGGCAACTATTCGGTGATCATCAACGGGCAGGATCAGAACACGCAGGCGCAGGTTAGCGGGACGTTGAGCTTCACCGTGGCGGAGAAGCGGTTATCGGCTGGCAAGTGGCTCATCACGCTGCCGGCGACGAACGTCGGCACGGCGCGTAACGTCTTTTCCGCCATCGACCCGACCCAATTGAACTTGTGGCGCTGGAATCCGCTGGCGGAGAGCTACGTTTCCTATCCGCACGACGCGGTGGTGCCGGCGGGGAACTATACGGAACTCACGTCCGGCGATCCCGTTACGGACACCCTTGACGGCGCCGCCTATGACCGCGTGGCGCCGAACGATACCGTGGCGCCGGCGGGTAAGGGATATTTCCTGCAGCTCAAGAGCGATGTGGCGCTGCGGCTGGACGGCGATCTGGTGCAGGCCCAGCGGCAGTACGCAATCAACCTATACTCCGGACCGGATAACAATGGTTTCAACCTGATCGGCAACCCGTATACGGCGCCTGTCACTTTTTCCAATTTGCAGGTCGAGTATAACGGCACCACCTACAGCATCGCCGACGCCGTCAGCGCGCAGCTCCTCGATCCCGTGCTTTACGGATGGGACGGCACCAGCTACACGCTGGCGATCCTACCCAACGGGATGTTGCAGCCGTGGCAAGGCTACTGGGTGCGCGCGCGAGTCGGCAGTGCTGCGTTGCCGTTGCGCCTGATCTTCTCCCCGGTGCCCGCCCAGCGCAGTGCGGTGCCGCCCGCGCGGACTGCGGCAGCCGGCAGCGGGTGGCTCGTTAACCTACAGGCCGCGACGCCGGCCAGCGGCGCCGTCGCGCGTCTGCAAGTGGGTATCTCGCGCGGCGCGACGGCGCAGGTGGACCCGGGGCTCGATTTCTACGCGCCGCCGGCCATGCCCGATGCCCTCGGCCTTGCTTCGGTCGCCGGTCGCGCCGCCCTCGTGCGCGATGTACAGGCGCTCGACGCCGCCGGCAACGCGAGTTGGGCGCTCAACGTCACCGCCCCTGCGGGCAGCCAGGTCGTGCTTTCCTGGCCCGATCTCACCAGCCTGCCCGCCACGACGGCGCTCACGCTGACCGACCCCGCGACGGGTGACGCGCGCTATCTGCGCACCGCTGCCAGCTATACGCTCACGTTGGGCGCACAGGAAACTTCGCGGCAGTTGCGCCTGACGGCCACGCCGCTGCAGCGCGGCGCGCTCCAGGTGCGCGGGCTGCAGGCCCGCCACGCACGCGGCGGCGACGGGTACGAAATCAGCGGCGAGTTGACGCAGGAAGCCACCGTCGCGTTGGAGATTCGCAGTTTGACCGGGCGGCTGGTCACCCGCATCGCGGGGGCCGCCTACGCGCCCGGCACGCTCACGTTGCGCTGGGACGGTCGCACGGCGACCGGGCAGCGTGTGCCCCGCGGGGTCTATCATGGCCAGGTATCCGCGATCACGCGTGAAGGACTGACGGTGAAGGCGGACGTGCTGTTGCCGCAATAGTCCGACTGGTCCGTGGAGGCAAGACAGGCATGAAGGGTATGTTGCGAATGCGTTCACTGATGCTCTGGGGCGTGCTGTGTGCCGGCCTGCTGGGCGGCGCGTGCCTCCGTGTCGCCGCTCAGGCCGCGAACGGCATTCCGGGACTGATCTACAACCAGCCGGACAACTATACTACTTGGATCAACGCCGTGGGGCGGGCCTCTGTGGGGACGGGCGCCGGGGCAGAGTTCGGCACCTGGCAATTCGGCTCCTCATCGGGCGACCCATTGCTGACGGACGACGATAACATCCGCTTGATCAAACTGGCGTCGGCCTTTATTTTCCTGGCGGATCAGAAGAAGGAAGTGCAAGTCGGCACGGGGGGACGCATTCTCAGTTGGCCGGATGAAAACGCTCTCGTCCAGACGCATCAGACCTCCTTCTCCTGGTCGACCGCCGACCCGTTGGATGATATCACCGTCATATGCACACTGCATCTGGTACGTGATGTGCTCACTTGGTCCTATGTGATTAAAAACAACGGCTCGCAACCCAAACAAGTGGGCTTCCGCGTGGTCGAGGACGTACAGTTCCCACCGAACGAGACGCTCTTCCTGGGTAAAAACCAGGCGCCCGCCGTGGTCAACGAGTCCCCCTACTACACCCCGGGAGGGGGCGTGATCAACACCGCAACCGAGATGAAGGGCGGTGCTGTTCCCAGTGAATGGTGGGTGCAGTATCCGAGCATTCCGACCGTCGATAATAATTTCCGTCCCACGTGGAAGGGACTGCAGAAGCTTGCGGGTACCTATACGATCCCCGAGCGCGTGGTGTTCGCAGACCTGACGGATGTAACCGGCTATACGATGGAGGTCATCGCCGACGCGTCACTGCCGGCCAACGCCAATCAGGCGCCGACGGTGACGTGGGGCGCGGCGCTCACGCAGGACACCGGTGTCGGGTTGTACTATCCGACAATGCTGCTCGGGTCCAACGGCACGCGCACCATTAACGGCGAGGTGCAAATGAATTGGTCGGAAGTGAACACTTTCGATGTATATGGATTGGCAGTAGCCTGCCCCACCTGGGTCGGGTACCGCAGCGGAGACGACCCCGCCACGGGCGCCGTAGAGAACGGCTACTATTCGCCGAGTGTGCTCAATCTGCGCGCCTATGTAAGTTGTGATTCGACCCAGAAGTCCCCGGACGTCGCGGTGAGCATCAGTCTGGGCACCGGGCTTGAACTCGTCCCCGGCCAGGTGACGAACTACAGTGCCCACCTGGACGGTATCGCGAATACGATGGTGTCCAAATCTCCGACCGATCAGATGAGCTGGATGATCCGGCCCAACCGGCAGGCAGCCGGATTGATCCCCGTGACGGTGACGGCGACCTTTATCACCGGCGGTGGCGACGCGACCTCGTCGGGCGGCGGCATCACCAATACCATTTACGTCAACGTCCCCGCGTTGTCGGAATATACCTATCCCGGCGGCATCATTCCGAATACGACGGACGCGATGAAGTACCTGACCGGCTTCCCCTTCACCTTTGCAACGAAAGACGCGAAAACCGCACTCGGATTGGGGAACGGGGTCGACCTGGCGTGGTACGACAGCACCATTAAGGATTATCGCTACGCGAGCAGCGACACGGTGAACATCATGCCCGGGCGCGCCTACTGGCTGCGCATGCCGAGTACCACCAAAGTCGTGCTGCAAAATGCGACGCCGGTCAATCAGCGCAACAACTATACGGTGACGCTCCAACGCGGATGGAACGCGATCAGCAACCCGTATCAGTTCGGCATCGAATGGGGCATGTGCCGCGTGGAATACGCGAGCACGCAATACGCGTTGATCGATGCGGTGAATATGGGGTTGATCCGCCCCGAGATCTGGTCGTGGAATCCGAATAACGGCATCTATAGTCCGCCCACCAACCCGTCGCCGAACAATGACCTGTATGCGGAGCTGAAACCCTTCTCCGGGTACTGGGTGTATTGCACGGATACCGTCTCGCTGGTCTTTATGCCGAACACCTTCGTGCCGGCGATGGACAGCAACCTGCCCGATGCGCGCAGCGCGCGCGCCGTCTCCGGCAATAGTTGGCGGGTGAACGTACAGACGGATGCCGATGGGGTGAAGGATCCGCTGGCGACCTTCGGGGTCGACCCGGCGGCGGCGACGGATAGTTGGACCCTCAACCTGATGAAGCCCCCGCTGAGTCCGGGGGGGATATCCAGCTACTTCGCGCACCCGAACGAGGGCCGCGCTTCCGGCGACTACGCGGTCGACCTGCGCGCACCGAGCACGACGCTGAGCTGGCCGCTGACCGTGAACTGCCCGCGCGCCAACGCCTCGGTGACGTTGAGTTGGCCCGATCTCACCCAGGTGCCGTCGCGGACTGCGCTCATCCTGACCGATACGCTGACCGGGCAGCAGACCTTTATGCGCACCGCGGCCAACTATCGCTTCAACAGCGGCACGGGCGGTGTGCGGAATTTCACCATTACGACGGACAGCAGCTACGCTCGCTTGCAATTCACGCAAACGCAGGTGAGAAAGCCGCGCGGGACGGGTATAGTCTTTTCGTACGCCGTGTCGGCGCCTGCAACGGTGACATTGCGCGTGCGTGGCGTGACGGGCCGCTTGGTGCGCACGCTGGATGGCGGCCGCGCCGCCGGTGGCGCCAACGATCTACCGTGGGACGGGCGGGATGCCGCCGGGAAATTGGTGCCCGCGGGTCTGTATTTATGTGAATTATCCGCGGAGGCCGTGAATGGCCAGCGGGCGCGTACTACCCTCACCGTGCCGATGCGGTGATTAAGCTACACGTTCTTGCCGGAACCCCCCCGGCGGGAGCAACAAGACCCGGTGCTGCTGAATGAAGGAGCAGAGGTAACATGAAAAAGTTCGTACGGGGCCAATTCAGTCGTCTGCTGAGCCTGGTGCTCATGGTGCTCATGGTCGGACCCAGCCTGCTGGGTCCGCTCGCGGCGCCGGCTCACGCGGCGACTGGTGGGCGGCAGAATATCCTGATCCTACCGTTGCCCACCTCTGTCGGCGAAGCTCCGCTCAATCTGGGGGGGCGCATCATCCAGGAGCTGCAAATCGCCCTGGCATCGCAAGTCGGCGTGCAGGTCAACGAGCTGTCCCCGACCTCGCCGATCTTGCGGCGGGCCGAGGAGCAGGCGAACAAGGCCGAAGCCAAGCAGTTGCAGGACGAATACGATGTCGCGGTCAATCCGAAGTCGGATCCGACCACGCGCGTCGATGCCTGCGGGTACCTGGTGAAGACCCTGGGCGTGGATGCCGTGGTGTATGGCGCCATCGACCAGTATGAATACACCCACGAGCCGGATCCCCACCAGGTGCTCATCCACGTGACCGCCACCAAGGTGACGATCGACAAGGAAGACACCACGCTCGCCAGCCCGCTGGTGGTACTCGGTAAGAGCCACCGCCGCGCGGACGGCCTCGGCTCGCAGAGTTCCCACGACACCGACGCCATCATGGCGCTGGCGCACAGTCTGGCCAACCTGCTCACCGGGAAAGACGAGAACGCCCCGCGCGAAGATATCAAATACAAGCCGTCAAAAGTACATCAGGAAGCTTCCGTCACCACCGAACCCGCGTACCACGCCGATACGGACACCGACAAGCCGCACTCGAACTTCTGGAAGACCGCCGCCATCGTGGGCGGCGGTGCGCTGGCCGCGTTGGGGATCGGCCTCCTCGTCGCCAATAGCAAGGGCTCGAGCCAGGCGAGCACGGGCAGCTCTTCCAGTGGCGTCGGCTACGCCACGCCGATGGCCGACCGTGTCGCGTTGAGCTTCGATAAACCCCTCAACTTCTCCGATATTCAAACGTATCAGATCCTGCGCGCCGACATCGGCCCTGCCGATTCCCGCAGTGAGAACCGCGCCGTCCGCAGCGCCCAGCAGGTGGTCCGCACGGTCGACGTGAGCCAGATGATTACCAACGGCGCCCAGCTCGTCGTCTACGATGGCCCCGATTCCCTGGTGAAGCCGGTCAACGACATGCTCTACAGCTACGCGGTGCTGGAGATCGCGAAGAATAAGAACCACCGCACCATTACCATCTACAACGCCGGTTCGCCGGCGGCGCAGATCGAAGCCGTGGGCCCGCACGTCCCGCCGCCGCTCGATCAGCTCAGCGTGCAAATGCTCGGCAGCAGCGTCGTCCAGCTCACCTGGGCGTTTGCCGCCGGTATCACCGCCCCCTCCTTCATCAGCGGCTACATCATCGAGCGCCGGTTGGCGCCCAGCGGCGCGTGGGAACAGGTTGCGGTCATCCCCGGCAATTCCGTGACTTCCGCGCAGACCGCAGTGCCCACCCCGAACCAGGAATACGATTTCCGCGTGCTGGCGCAGTCGGACGACGGCAGTGTCTTCGTCACGCTTCCCTCCTCCGCTATCGGCAAGGCGACCGTGTCCGCGGGTGCGCCGCAGGGGATCGATGCGTCGACCCTCGTCGTGCGCGCCGTCCCGAACACCACCCTCGCCGGCAAAAAGAGCATTCACGTCGAATGGGCGGTGCCTAACGACAGTTTCGTTACCCAGTATAAGGTCGAGCGCAGTTCGCGCAGCCGCAGTCTGAACCGGGCGACCACCGGCCCGGCGGGCCTGAAAATTCCGGTCACGCATACGACGCGCTCTACCACAGGCGGTCCGCGCGACCCGCAGAATCGCCTGGCCGCCTCGACGATCCGTCAGGATCTCACCAGCGATACCAAAGTCACCTCGACGATGCTCGACCGCACGCAGAACTTCTACGACGACACCGACGTGCAGGACGGCGTCATCTACATTTACACCATCACCACCTACGCGGGCACGCTGGCGTCCAACATGCAGGTCGCCTCCCCCGCGTTCAAAATGGACTTCAATCCGGCCAACGTGACGACCGTCACGCCGCTCGTTACGCGCGGCGGCCTGAAGTTCAGTTGGGGCACGGTGGCCACGAAGGCCGACGGCACCGTCATCAACCCGGCCAACGAAACCGCCGCGAACTATCTGGTCTACCGCAGCACCACCTTCTCGCAGACCGCGGCCACGGTCAGTGCCGTGAATGCCAACGCGAACACGAGCAAGGACAGTGTGTATAAGAATGTGCCGGATCCGACGTTCTTCAGCTACGTCGGCACGGTCGCCTACAGCCAGACGGCGCAGTTCGCCGACACCGCGGTCGGAAGTTCCCTGCCCTATCGCACCTCGAACCTTAGCTACGTGATCGTGCTCGCGGACACCGCCGGCAACACCTCCAACGGGCCGACCTACCCGGTCTTCCACATTACGCCGATGCCGAACGTATTGACGAACGGCGTCACCATGACCCCGACGAAGATGACCGTCACCGCGGGGAGCACCACCGGGCAGCCGGTCACCATCCAGGCGATGGGCGAAGACGGGCAACTCGTGCCCGGCGTGAGCATCATCGTCGATTGCACCCCGTACGGCACGCTGTCCACCACCGCGACGAAGCCGACGACGAGTGTGCAGCATCTGGACACCGACATCACCGGCAAGGACCTTGTCGTCACCGGCAAGGACGGCAAGGCGCGCGTCTACTGGTTCCCGCCGGACAGCGTCACCGGGTCGAAGGACACCACCATCACCGCGGTGGAGAAGTCGGAACCCGGGTCGAAGGCCGCCGTCGCACCGGCCCCGTCTTCGGCGACCGTCGTCATCCAACAACCCGTCGCGCAGAAGATCGACCTGGTGCTCTACAAGACCACCGACAGCCTGGGCAACCCCGTCGCGCTCACCCAGGCGCAGGTCGTCTCCGATGTATATATCGCCGCGCACGTCAGCGACAGCAGCGGCGCCAACGTCAGCGGGCAGCAGGTGACCCTCACCTGTTCCGACTCCACGGTCACCTTCCCCGATGGCGCGGGCACGAACGCGCTGACGACGGATACCAATGGCAACGCGACCTTCCATGTCAAAACCGGCCAGCATGTGGGCATCATCACGATGGCGTCCATCTGCGGTTCGGCCATCGGCCAGGCGCGGCTGAGTATCGTCGCCGGCAATCCGGACCCGACCAAGTCGGTCATCACCATGGCCTCCTCGTCGCTGGCGGCACGCAGTGGCGCCACCACGACGGGCACGGTGACGGTCGAAGACACATTCTATAACAAGGTGCAGGGCGCCAACGTGGTGCTCAGCACTGACCTCGGCAGCATCGACCCGGTTCTCGTCACCACCGATGCCACCGGGCAGGCGACCTTCACTTACACCTCGACCGCGCTGTCCGACCCGAACGCCACGTCGGCGACGGCGAACATCAAGGGGCAGATCGTCGGCGCCTCGGATACGATGGCGAAGACACAGGTCACCCTTTCGGTACTCGGCCCGCAGACGATCACCGTCTCCAGCAACGTCACGAGTATCGTGGCGGAGAACGATTCGCAGGCGATCATCACGGCCTCCGTCACCGACCAGTATGGGCAACCGGTGGTGGACGGCACGCCGATCAGCTTCGCCGTCACCGGCGGCGGCGTCTTCCAGGGGAGCATGACCCCGAACATCACCGGCACCACCATGAACGGGCAGGCGATCACCGTGCTGCTCGGGACCCCCGCGACGGATGCGCAGATCCTAACCGTCACCGCCAGCGCCAAGGGCGGCACGCCGACGAATAATGTCACCGTGCTGATGCAGCCGCGCTCCGAAGTGACGAAGATCCTGGTGACATCGGACAAAGACACCGCGATCATCGACAATCTGCTCACCGACCGCCAATGCACGCTGAGCGTACTGGTCACCGACGCCGGCAAGCCGGTGGCGAACACCACGGTACTGATCGGCGTGACCGCCGGTTCCCTCTCCGCGGAGTCGGCGACCACCGACGCCAACGGGCAGGTATCCGGGATCATCTTCACCGCGCCGGACAAGGCGCAGACGGTGACCGTCACCGCCAAGGCATTGAACGTTACCGGGGCGACACAGATTACCGTGCGCGGTGGTTTGCCCGCACTGGTGGAAGTCTCTATCAGCGGCCCGTGGGCGCTCTTCAACTCCAACGGACGTCCGATCGTGATGAACCCGGTGGCCCCGTATACCGCCGCCGGCTTGATGGCGGACTACCAGACGAGCATCTATGCGCGCGTCACGGACGAATACGGCAACCCGGCGCCTGACGGCACCACCGTCTTCTTCGAATCCGTGGAACCGGGCACGTATCAGACCGAGACGGTGAATACCGCGTATGACAGTCCGACGACCCATCTGCCGATCACTTCGGTGGTGCCCAAGCAACACACCGGGGCGCCCTATGGGACGATCGATCCGCAGGCGGTTACTGCGGGCGGCGCCGCTACGGCGAAACTGCTCAGCTCCGACCGGAACCATGTCATTCACAATTCCACCGGGACCGACGTCTATACCCCGCCGGTCGCGAACCCGAACATTCTCGACAAAAACAGCGCCGAGATTCTGGTGCGCGTGAACCGTGCTGACGGCCGCGTGGTCTTTTCCAATGTCTTCCGCACCGCCGGCCCCGCGAAGTACCAGAATCGTGTGGCGATGGTAGGAGGCCCTGTCGCGACGAACTCGTCCTTGACGATCTCTCCGAATACGTATGCGGTGGTGGGCAGCCCGATCAGCATCAGTGCCGTACTCAATGACAACCTGAACCAGCCCTGTGCCGGCAACACGCCGTACCAGTTAAGCTTCGCCTTTGAGGACGGCACACAGGCGGCGCCGCCCATCGTGGCGGGGTCGGATATTGTCGGCGGGTTGAATAACTTCGTCACGATCACTGATCTGAAGGGTCTGTCGCATCGTACCGTGACGGTGACGCTGTCGATCCCGCAACAATTGCTGGATATGCCGCTTACACTGAGTTCCAAGTCACTGCCGATCATTGCCGGACTCCCGACGACGATGACGATGACGCTGCAGTCCCTGGTGGCCAACGGCAGCACGACACAGGTATACAGCTACCCGCAGCCTGTACCGCCCGCTAACGGCAACCTCGGGCCGGATCAGATGCGCATCGTCGCCGACGGCATCGTCGACCAGTTCGGCAACCCGGCCTTCGGCCAGACGGTTACCGATCTGTTGGGTAACCCGATTCCGACCACGAGCGTCTACTTCTCGGCGGACAAGGGGGGCTTCGGCGCCACCGTCGCGGATGTAACAACGCCGTACAACTTCAGCAGCACCGTCTTTACGACGATTGCGAACAATAAGAACGTGGCGCGTGCCGTGGCCTACTACCGCTGCGGTTCCGCCGTGGACGACGTCATTTCCGCCACCTGCGGCACCAATGCTTCCAACGCGCCGATCCACGTGATCGGTGGCGCGGACGGCGTAAACTTCACCTTTACGCGTGGTAATGTGATCACGAACTCCGTGCAGGTGGGCGCCGACGCGGGTTCCGGCTTCGATCAAGCGGTCACCACGGTGACGGCGTCCGCGAACAGCAAGAAGATCCCGCTGACCGACGCGGTTAGCGTCTATCTGAACCCGGATCAAGGCACCTTATTGAACCAGACGCAGATGATCGGCCTGGACGTAAACAGCCAGATTCCGAACATCATCTTCCAGGCGGATCCGACCGCGACGGGCGGCCCGTTAAACATCGCCTGGGCGTCCGGCAATAACAACGGCACGGTGAAGACGAAGCTCAATGTCATCGGCCCGCCGGATCACTTTGTGCAGGACGCCAAGGGCACCCCGGGGTTGGCCTACACGCCCGCTACCATCAAGGGCGCCGGGACGGCGATCGTCTCCGGCTACCTGGAAGCCGCGGACGGCACGCCGGTGCTCCAGGGGTCCGTCACCGTGCAGTTTGCCACCAGCAACCCGAACTTCGTGCTCACCCCGGCCAACGGCCAGGTCGTCGTCGGCGCCAAGGGGTACGTCTCGATTATTGTCGGCGCGGCCAACCCGGCGCTGGTGACCACCAATGGCTTCTCCGTGTCGGCGCGCGCCGGTAATGCCAGTGCGCAAACCGGCATCATCAATTACGGGCAATCCACCAAGACGCTCACCATCGCGGTGACCGGCGGCGTGCAAACGCAGCCGGTGGATCCGTGGCTGGATCCGAAGAACGTGAAGGAAGCCGAGGTGGTCATCTCCGCGCTCGACGCCACCGGCAATCCGGTAGCAGACAGCGCCACCGTGTCGTTGGCCAATGATGCCGGCGCCGACTTCTACGCTTCCCTCGACGGTGGCGTAACGTATACACAGAAGATCGGCCAGACGGTCAATAACGCCAACTTTAAGAACGGCTCACTTACCCTACACCTGCGCGGCAACGGCGCTATCACCAAGCCGGGTGTGTGCAACATCACGGCAGCCGCGGAGAACGGCACCGTCACGGCGAAGGACGCCTCGATTACCTACATCGGGCGCCCGGCCAAGTTGTCTGCCCTGACACTCACGCCGGCCACTTCGCAAGTCATCACCCTGCAGACGGACGTGAAGGTGCAAGTCGACGACGTGAACGGCAAGTCGGTTTCCGACGGCTATCCGATCACCTTCACCACCGGCAACAATGGGAACGTCAACGTCAACGGCGACAATAATATCTCGCAACCCGATACGAATACCGCGAGCACGAGCTATGGCTTCGCCGAAACGACGATCGTGGGCAATGTGGCGTGCTCGCCGACCGTTACCGTGAAATACGGCGGTGTCACTCTGAGTGCACCGTACAAGTTTGTCGGCTCCGGCGCCATCACGTTTACCTTCGCGCCGGTGATCCCGCGTATCCTGAGCGACGGACTCAAGAAGATCGATACGACCGTGAACGGCTTCCTGCCCGACGGCAAGACGCCGGTCGCCGATGGCACGCCGATCACGCTCAAGCTGGACAAGGGGCACTTCGGGAACGGACAGCAGACGATCACCGGGACGTTCATGAACGGCACCTTCAACACCACCATCGTCGGTGCCGCCACGCCGGGGATCAACGACCTGGGCGATGCGACACTAACCGCCCTGTCCGGTGCCTACACGGCGACCACCACCGTGTGGTTCTACGGCCAGCCGTCGAGTATCCTGATTACCGACCCGCCGTCGGTCGATGCCGCCACCCGGCCGACGCTCATCGCCATCGCCGGCTCCAAGGCGAGCACGACGATCGAGACGTACGACCTGGGCGTCAACGCCGCGGACGGCAAGGTGCAGGTGGATGTCATCGACAATACCACCGGCATCACCGTCTCTACCAGCACGGTCCCGGTGGTGAATGGCACGGTGACGACCACTGTGACGACACCGATGGTCGGCAAGTACCTGGTGAAGGCGAGTCTGGTCAACGACAAGACGAAGTTTGACGACTTCTGGCTGCAGTCCGTGGCCTCCATCCCGAATACCGTGACGGTGGCGCCAGTGGGCGCCAATCCGACCGCCTCCGCCGATGGGACAGGCGCGGCGCAGGCCTTCACCATCACCGCGCTGGACGTCAACGGCAAGCCCGCGGGCAACATTCCGGCGCAGGTATGGATCGACCGCGGCGCGGTCATCGACAACACCGGCAACCCGGTGGCCGCCAACAGCCAGGCGCAGGCGATCACCGTGCAGCTCGATGCCACCGGCACGGGGACCTTCAGCGTGAACGGCTCTATGGTCGGCGGCTTCCCTGTCGCCCCGGGCGTGGCCACCGTCACGGTGCAGATCGGCACCTTGATTCCGGTGACCAGCACGCTGCGCTTAATCGGCAAGCCGAACTCCATCGTGCTGTCGGCCGACTACTACCGCCTGCTGGCGAACAATAAGGACCAGATCACGGTCACCGCGAAGGTATACGACAGCGCCATGCAGCGCGTTGCCGACGGCACCAGCGTGCGCTTCACCGTGAAGAACTGGGACGGCACGGCGGTGACGCCGGGCAACACGCGCTTCACCCCGAGCACGATGGCCACGGTGAACGGCGTCTCCACCTCGCTCTTCGCGCTGAAAGCGATCGGTGACGTGAAGATCACCGCCAGCGCCGACGGGTATGCCGGCGTGGTGAGCACCGATCTGGCCAAGGTGACCGGCGCCGGCGCGGACTCCGTAACGCTCGACATCAACGCGGGCAATCCGCTGCGCATCTCCACCGACGGCACCGGCCCGGCCGGCTCGAACAGCACCGACCTGGTGGTGAACGCAACCGCGACCGACTCCAAGGGGACGGCACTCGCCTATGGCGATCCGAACCTGATCGGCCTGCCAGTGACCATCAGCACCACCGCGGGCACGCTGGGCACGAAGGGGCTGAAGTACGACACGACGCTGGACGCCACCGGGCAGGCGGTCGTCACCCTCGCGGGTACGGCGACCACCGTGCCGGGCACGGCCACCGTCACCGTGGCGAGCGGCGCGATCACCGGGCAGAATCCGGTCAGCATCGCCTTCGTCGGTCCGGCGGATGCCACCAAGTTCACTACGACGTGGATTCCCACGCTAACGGATACCAACGGCAACGGCATCGTGGACATCTTCCAGGACGCCACCACTAACTTCCAGATTGAAGTCGGCGCCTTTGACAGCTTTGGGCAGCCGGTCCTTGATGGCACGGTGATGACGATCAGTGCGACGGCCGGCCTCACCATCACGATGCCTGACACCAAGCTGACCGCCGGCGATACCGGGAAGGTGCGCTGGACATTATCGCCCGCCACCTCCGGCATCAAGGACATCTTCCTGGTTGCGGGTGACGTGAAGAAGACCGATCCCAAGGAAGTGGAAGTCCTGCCGGTCGCCCAGTCCTTCGCGATGACGATCCTCGAACAGGATCGCATCTACTACAACCCGGCGACGACGGCCAATCTGTCCAAGCAGACGAGCTTCCAACTCACCGGGTATCAGGGCGGCACCCCGACGGCCGGCCAGGAGCAGGCAAACGCCACCGTGGATCTGACCACGGACATCGGCGCCTTCGTCGCCGGGCAAAACGTCGCGCTCGTAGCCGGGAAGAACGGGAAAGAAGCGACGGTCCAACTGAACCAGGCCGGGCAGGCGGTAGTGCACTTTACCGGTGACGGCACGAACGTCGGCCAGCCGAATATTCGCGTGCGCTCCTCCGGCTTCTCGCAATCCATCAACACGGCGGCGACGCCGGTGCGCATCGTGGGCGATCCGTCCCGCATCATCACGCAGGCCTACTCCAAGTCGGCGCCGACGCTGACCGACGACCTGCGCGTGATGCAGGACGACCCGGTGACGATCATCGCCGAGGTGCAGGACTCCGCGGGCCAGCAGGTGCTCGATGGCTTCATGGTCAAGTTCAGCGTGAACAGCCCGGCGGCGATCCTGCGCGCGACGAACGTGCAGATTGCCAACGGGGTGGTACGCGCCGACCTGGCTTCCAACGCTTCCGGCGTCTACACCGTGACGGCCGAGGCGTTGGACGCCACCGGCAACAGCATCGCGCCGACGCCGGTGACAGATCCGACCCAGGTGACGATCCGCACCTACGCGAAGACCTTCACCGTCAGCGCCATCGAGCCGGCGACCAAGACGATTTCGCAGGATGGAAACGAGACGGCGAAGATCACCGTCCTCGGGAAGGATGCCAACGGCGTCCCGATCCTGGCCGGCACGCCGGTACAGTTCACTATCCTGCAGGTGGATAGTCAGCTCGCGACGCTGGTCGATCCGCTCAACCAGGGTGGCTACGGCGATATCCAGAACACCGTGGCCGAAACCGGCGGCACCGCGATGATCTTCATGCGCGGTCAGAATACCACCGGCAAGGTCGGCACCGCGGGGATCCGCGTAGCATCCTACAACACCGGCAGCGGTTCGCCGTCCGCCTTCCAGACGGATATGCCGGACCTGATCACCCTGTACGGGCCGGGCAGCACCGCCGCCGGCGCCGCGACGCTGGCCGCCGACATGACGCCCAACCCGGTCACCCCGGGCACCGAAGGCACGTTGGCGATCTCGCTGACGGATGCCGTCACCGGGCGCGCCTATAATCCGTCCTGGTATACGCTCAGCGTGGCGGAGCAGGCGGGCGTGGGGACGCTCACCGGCGTGCAGACCCTCGACACCACCACCGGCGCGTGCTCGCTTACCTACACGCTGACTGAAGATGAAGCCACCGCGAAGCTGGCGTTGCCTGACCCGGTGCTCCACTTCATCGTCAACATCAACGGCGTCACGAGCGACAAGACCGGGGTGCTGTGGACCAAGACAATCGATGTGCCCATCACGAACCCGGCGACGTGGCCCGGCCATACCGAGCCTGCCGTCACCTTCGCCGAAGACAGCGTCATCACGACCCTGAACCTCGGCACCGAGGAGCAGATCAATCTGCACGTCCTCGATGTCGCCGGTAATCTGATCGGCCCGGGTCGCGAGATCGATGCCACCATCAGCGCCGGTGGTCTGGTGCGCGACGCGGCACTGCCCGCGCCGGGTGCCACTACCACGGCGCTTACCACGGGAACGGGCGGCGTCATCTCGCTCATCGCCACCGCCCCGACGCAAATGCCCGCCGGCGGCAAGGTCACTATTACGCTGACCGATAAGCTCACCAGCGTGGTGCTCGCGCAGGATATCAACCCGGCCGTGACTGGCATCGACGTGACCGTGCTCAATGCCAAGCCCGTCGCCGACTTCAAGCTGGTTAGCGTCGCCAACCCGACGCGCCTGTACTATGATCCGACGCCGGCGACTCAGATCATCGGCGGCCTGCCGTTGAAGACCAACGTGGTGCTGCAGGGGCTCACCCCGGACGGGATCACCGGTAGCGCGGGCGCACCGGTGAACATCAGCGTGGATCGCGGCCAATTCCGCCAGTTCGGCGTGGGCGCCTTCGGCAAAACGCTGAACAACGTGTCGCTGGACACCAACGGCCAGATCAAGTTGGAGTTCGAAGGCGCGGGCGAAGACACCCTGCTCGGGATGCCCACCTTCACCATCAGCGACGTCAACAACACGGTCACCCGCCAGTTGTCGCAGGCGACCCTGCTGCTCATCGGCAAGCCGACCACCGTCACCGTGACGTTGGCCAGCGCCAGCATCTTCCAGGATGCTGAAGCGCCGATTACCACGTCGTTGACCGACGCCGCCGGGCAGCAAGTACTCGACGGTTGGAAGATCAAATACGCGCAAGCCTCGACCCAGTGGGTAAACACGAACACCGCGGCCGAGTGGATGAATACCGTGGGCCCAGGCGTCTTCCGCCTGGCCGGCAATAACGTGGCGGTGCTGACCAACGGGCAAAGCACCACCACCTTCGCCAGCAACCACTCGGGCGTCTACACCCTGACAGCGAGCGCGAAGACGAGCACGCTGGTGCAGGATGCCGCCAATGCCGGCGTGGAAGTCTACGGCGGTGGTGGCGTAACGGCGTCGCAAGACCTGACCATTGACACCTACGCCAGCACCTACGCAATCAATGTGGTCTCACCCACGCCGGCGCGCATCAACGCCGACGGGAGCCAGATCGCCAGCCTATACGTCACCTGCAAGGACGTCGAAGGGAAGATCGTCCTGGAGAACGTGCCGGTAGACGTCACGCCGTCGCTCGGGCGTTTGCTCATGGCCGACGACACCACCAAGTGGGTCGACTCCAAGTCGGGCACGTCGATGCAGGTGCTGACGGATTCCAACGGGCAGCTCCGGTTGCTGTCCCGCGGCAACAGCGTCATCGGCCCGCTGAAGGTAACGATCAATAACGATCAGAAGCCGACGAGCTATATCTCGGTCGTCGACACCGGGTTGGTGCACTACGGCGTCGATGTGGCCACGGCAGTCTTCACGGTGACGCCGATCGCCCTGACCAAGGCGACCCAGCGCATCGCGGGCACCGATCAGTTCGGTAACGGATTGACCACCAGCATCAACTTCACGGTCGCTATGGTCGATGCCAACGGCAACAGCTACCCGGATGGGTATACCGTCACCCTACAGGCGAATGGGAACCCGGTTGGGCTGCCGATCCCGCTGGTGAACAGCCAGATCGCTCTTACGTACAGCCAGGCACTCGCCGCCGCTGACAAGCTGTTCGAGAAAATCACCATCAAGCTGACCGGTCCGGACAGCACGGGCAATAACGCTTCGATCACCTCGCCGACCCTTTTCAACGTGGCGGTGGTGAAGCCGAAGTCCGCCGTGATGACGCCGGCTACCGGCTCGAGCAACGAAATCGACGTCACCAAGACACTGGCGATCAACTCGATCATCATGGACGCGGCGGTGGCCGGCGATCCGTCGCAGACGCTCATCCCGAACTACGAGATCCGCTATGCGATCAAGACACTCTTCGGTATGCCCGCGGCGACGCTGTCCGCGAACGGCGGTCCGTTCTATACGGACGTCAACGGCGCGACGAACGTCACGCTGACGGCCGGGAACCAGCCGCAGAAGCTCCAGGTGGTCGCCTTCTACGATAAGGACCGCGACGGCCAGCGCAAGGCCGACGGTTCGGAAGACGTCGGCACCTCCGGCGACATCTATATCGGTAAGCCGGACGCGGTAGCGCCGGCCTCCTATACCGTGCCGATCAACTCGACCAACGTGGCGATGACGGCAACCGTGACCGTGGGCGGCGTGGACGTCTACAACGGGTATCCGGTCACCTGCACGCTGGTCGGTGCCGGCACGCTGGTCGCGTCCGACGCGACGGTGGGCAACAACGGCGTGGTGAACTTCACGTACACCGCGCCGGCCGTCCAGCCCGCCGTCGATCCGGTGCTCATCGTTCGCGACGGGATCAACAACAACATCATCGGGCAGATCACGCTGAAGAGCGTATCCGTCAATGCCCTGCCGGCCGTGCCGACCGGCTTCACGGTCACGGCGACGACGTCCAAGTCCGCTTCATTGCAGTGGAATGACGTGGCGCAGGAGCAGTCGTTCGATCTGGAAACGAGCCCGGACGGCAACGCCTGGAGTGCGCCGATCTCGATCCCGATGAACCAGACAATCTACACCGACAACACGTTCGGTGCCGAATACACCATGCGCTACTATCGGTTGCGCGCGGTGAACCAGCTCGGGACCTCGAACTGGGCGCAGCTCACAACGGCGGTGGTGTCCGGGCCGGATGCGCCGGTGCTGGCGGACATCAACCACAATCCCCACCCAGTGGGGGACGTCACCTCGACGACGATCACGCTGAATTGGACGGACATCGACCGCGAAACCGGCTATGAGATCCAGAGGAGCTGGGACGGCGTCAGCGGATGGACGACGGTGGCCACGACGGGGATCAACATCCTCACCACCACGGTGACCGTGACGCCGAACACGCATAACTACTTTCGCGTGCGTGGCATCTCCGATCAGCGGCCGACGGTGGCCTATGTGGAGCAGGGTTCCTGGTCCAACGGTTCCGACTCCAACACCCCGCCGCCGAAGACCGGCACGGTAACGGCGACGGCTCTTGACGCCACGGATATCCAGTTGACGTGGGATCCGGTGGTGGCCTCGGGCTACTACGTACAGTACCGCAAGACCGGCGCCCCCGTCTGGACGCTGATCACTGCCCCGACCGTGACGCTGAACGGCGGCGGGAAGGAACAATACACACAGAGCGGGCTGACGCCGAACACCTCGTACGACTTCGAAGTGCGGGCCGGTAGTCCGTACGTCGGTGCCGTGCTCTGGTACCTGGGTGACTGGAGCGATCCGGCCACGCAGACCACGATCCCGGTGCCGCCGGTGGCGCCCGGTGTGTTGACCACCCTCGCCAACGGCACCACGGTGACCGTGAGCTGGGCGGACGTACTCGGCGAGACCGGTTACGAACTGCAGCACCGCGTACTGGGCACCCCAGGCTGGCCGGTCTTTGGCGCCGGCACCCTGCTCGGGGCCGGCACGACCACGGCTGACGTCACCGGCTTGCTCAACGGCACGACTTACGAGTTCCGGCTGGTGGCTACGAACTCGGTGAGCACCGCGTTGAACGCCAACTGGTCGCCCACCGCGGCGCAGATCACGCCGACGATCGCGCCGACGCTGACCGTCATCGATCCGCTGAACGACGTGGACGGCGGCAACGTGACGCTCCGCTGGGCGGCGATCACCGGCGCGGCCTCCTACTCGCTGGATCGCAGCGCGGATGGCGGCGCAACCTGGGCCAACGTCAAGGCGGGCATTGCGGCGTTGAACTACACCGACAATACCGCGACGTTGAACACGCCGTATGTCTATCGTCTGGCCGCCACCAACGCCGCGGGTAACTCGGCGTTCAGTGGTACGCAGGCCATTACCACCGGTCCCGCGGCGCCGGCGGGCTTTACCACCGCCGCCGCCGGTGATACGGTAGTGCTCACCTGGAACAACGTGCCGGGCGCGAAGTTCAAGCTGCAACGGCGCACCGGGCTGAACGCCTTTGCCGATGTCTCGGGCGCCCTGTTGCCGGTCAATGTGCTGATCTATACGGACAGCGGTCTGCCCACGAACACGACCTACGACTACCGCATCGCGGCGGTGAATTCCACCGGGTCGCGCTCGACCTATACCGTGGTCGCCCCGGTGACCACCGGTCCGGCGGCGGCGTTCGTACAGAACGCGCCGACGAACATACTCGACGTCTCGCTAACCCTGAACTGGACTGCGGTCGCGGGCGTGAGTGGGTACGACATCATCGGCTGGCAGTTGACGGATCCGCAACCGACCAAGGCCACGGCCTCCGTCGCCGCCGGCGTCACAACGACACCCGTGACGAAGTATACGGCGAATGATGGTTCGTTGCAGAACCTCGTACCTGGCCAGACGTACAACTTCGTCATCGTGGCGAAGACGGCGGCTGCGGGCCAGACCTTCTCCGGTATCCAGACGGTCACTATGGTACCGCCGGTGCCGGCCGCCTTCACCGCCACCTTCGCCGGCACCACCGCCACGCTGGCGTGGACGGATGGCCTTGGGGAGACGAAGTATCAATACGAAGAACGCTCCTACGTGGGCGGTGTCGCCGGCGCGTGGGGCGCGGCGGTGGACGTGCCGATGAATACGGCGACAATCAGTGTGCCCGGGTTAGCGAACGGTACCCAGTTCGACTTCCAGATGCACGCCGTAAACGCCAGCGGGAATTCGGCCTGGACAGCGGCGGGCAACGGCAACACGCAGCCGGCGTCGCCGACGATCAATCCGGTAACGCCGAGTACCGACATCCAGGGCGTGAACGTCACCCTCTCCTGGGCGGCGATCACCGGCGTGACGATGTATATCCTCGAGCGCAGCACCGACGGGGTGAACTGGACGAATATCCCGATGGTGCCGCCCTCTTCGCTGACCTGGACGGATGGCACCGGAGCCGGTAACACGGCATACCTCTACCGGGTGTCCGCGCACGGCGCCGGTGGGACGTCGATCCCGAGTGCGACCGTTTCCGTAACGACGGGTGTGGGTCAAAAACCGAGCACACCCGTCGCAACAGCCGACGGCACGCAGGTGACGTTGTCTTGGACCCTGATCCCGGGCTATGCCTACCGTCTGGACCGCCAGAAGGTCGGCGGTGCTTGGGCGACACCGGCCTTCAATCCGCTGCCGGTGAACGTCAATACCTACATCGACACGGATGCGACGATTACCGCGAACACGACCTACAACTATCGCCTCGCGGCGGTGGATGCAGGCACGGGCGCGCTGTCGGCGTGGTCCGATCTCGCAACCGTCACGACGGGCCCGGTGGCGACCTTTACACCGGTCACCACCTCTGCCGTCACGACCACCACGTTGACCGTCACCTGGCCGTCAGTGGCCAACAGCACCAGCTTCGACCTGTATCGGTGGGTGTTGGGCGCGCAGCCGCCGGTTCTGCCGACGCAGACCTTTGGGGCGGCGGTTACGAGTTATAACGACGGCACGCCGCCCAATCCCCTGGTGCCGGGGCAGACGTACTACTACCGTATCGTCGTACATACGGCGGGCGGTAAGACGTCGAGCAGTCCGGATGTCCAGGTGACGATGGTTCCGCCGGCGCCCACGGGCTTCACCGCCACGGCAACGAACACCACCGTCACGCTGGCCTGGAATGCGCCCGCTATCGGCGCGCCGACCTATGAGTACCAGCAAGCCACCGTGGTCGGCGGCGTCACCGGCGCCTGGGGCGCCAGCGTCCCACTGCCGGCCAATCCGGCGACCGTGGACATTACCGGGCAGCCTGTCGATACGAACTTTGCGTATCGCTTCCGCGCCGTGAACTCCGGCGGTACCTCGGTCTGGACGACCGTGGCGACTACCTCGACGATCCCGGCGACGCCGACGACCCTGTCGCTGTCGATGCTGGAAGATCCGGCGATCGCGCCGAGTCATACCCCCGGCGTCACGGCTACCTGGACGGACACCAATGCCGAGAACGGCTTCGAATGGGCGGTGAGCACGGATGGCATCACCTTCGGCGTCCCGGCGGTGTTGGCCCAGGGTGTCCTCTCGGTGATCGATCCGGCGACGACGACCTGTACCACGCTCCCGCAGACGCGCTTCTACCGCGTACGCGCCGTCAATGGGGCCGGCAAGTCCGGCTGGTCCGCGGTACAGGAGATCGTTACCTCCCCGCCGTACAACGATTCGCCTTCCAACGATACGTTGAACGTGGGCAACGCCACTTCGACGACCATTCCGCTGACGTGGAGTGACGCGAAGATGGAGAGCGGCTACGAAGTCTGGATGAGCGTGAATGGCGTCCAGGGGTCGTGGAGCAAGGCCGGTAGCACGGTCGCCAACGTGACGACCTATACGGTCACCGGGTTGAACCCGAATGAGTACCACTTCTTCCGCGTGCGGGCGTTTACTACCAACGCGGGGATGCCGACGGCGTACGCCGGCTGGACGAATACGAAACAAGCGAGCACCTCACCGGCCAAGGTGATCGGGCCGCTTCCGGCGCAGCCGAATCTGCCGACGGCCGTGTCCAGCACCTCGAACGAGATGCTGCTCACCTGGTCGCCGCCGGACGGCGCGTCGACCTATAACATCCGCTATCGCCTCTCGACGGCGACAGTATGGACGAACGTGGCAGCGCCGATCTTTGGGGCGGATGCCGCGGGGAACATCACTTACGACCAGTTGGGGTTGACGGCGGGCACCACCTACCAGTATCAAGTCCAGGCGGTGAACACCAATAACAATCCGAACCTGACCGGTGGCTGGAGCGACATCTTCAACGGCACCACGGTGCCGACGCAGACGCCGACGATCACCTCGTTTGATCTCAATATAAGTTCGGGGATCTACCGCATCTACTACTCGGGGATGACCTGCGATCAGTTGGCGGACAACCTACCCGACTATACGGATATCACCTTCACCGGCTATACGGCCGCCGGCAAGGCCAACGGCTCCACGGTGACGGTGAAGACGGACAAGGGCTACTTCGTGAATAGTTCGACAGGCACACCCGTCTATTCGCAGTCGTACACCACCACGCTGGACTCTAACGGGCAAGCCACGTTGCGCTTCCAGGGTTGGTACAAGCACGCGGATGGCAGTAATGTGTTCGAGCTGCCGACGCTGGCCGACCTGGGTATCCCGACCATCACGGCTACCGATGGCACGGGGAACGCGGTGGTACCGACGGCGGTTACGTCCGCCAACGCCGGGTGGACGACCGCTAACAAAGCGAAGCTCATCGGCCCGCCGAACACCATCACGCAAACGGACAACTCGTTGGCCGACACCACCATGCAGGATGGACAGGTGACGGAGACTGCCACCGTCCACGACCTGAACGGTGAGCCGGTGCTGGCGAACATGTCGATCTGGTTCGTCCAGTCCTACGATGCGGCTGCCACGCCGGCGACGGCGACGAACGCCCAGGCTCTGGGCCAGGGCAACATCCGGGTGCCGTACGCGCTCACCGGTGTGGACGGCACGGCGTCGACGCTCTTCCAGAGCAACCACTCCGGCGTGTATACGATCTACTCGTACGCGCTGCTCAAGGGGTTCAATAAGGCCACCCTGGATGCCGTGACTAACCTGACCCCGGCGCAGTTGACGGCGGTGGAAAACGCCAACCTGGTGCCGCAGACGGGTGTGGGCACGGTGGTCACGGCCAACGTGCAGTTGCTGGTGCAGACCCACGGCTTCTCCGGCCCGACGTCGAACGGGAACGCATGGCAGATCATCAGCAATCTCAGCCCGCGCATCAACTGCGACGGGTCGGAAACCACGCGCGTCACCTTCACTGCCCTCGACGAGGATGGGAAGAAGGTACTGCCGAATGTGCCGTTTAGGGTCTCCGCCTCGCTGGGCTTATTGGAGATGGAGAATGGCACGGCGATCACGCCGGGTACCACGTTGTACTTCAACGATAAGTCGGAAGGCTACGTGATCGTCCTCGGGTACCCGTACGTTCAGGGGAACCCGAAGAACACGAAGAACGTTGCCGGCGGTGTCGGTGATGTGGATCTGACGTTCGATAACATCGGCCACGTCCCCGAATACTACCGGATCGCCAGTGTCGTCGCGGAGTTCGGGCCGGATGTGGCCAGCGCCAAGGATTCGAATGGCGGGAACACCCTGGTCGCTTGGACACCGTCGATGACGGTCGCCGCCGCGGATTCTAATAACAACGTCCCGGCGAACAAGCAGATCGTCTACACCTTCTACATGTACGACCAGTTCCAGAATCCGTATCCGGACGGGTACGTGATTCAATTGAAGCGGGCAGGCGTCAACTGGGGCGCGCCGATGGCGCTGATGAATGGCCGGGCGTCGATCACTTACGCCGAGAACACCAGGAACAGTGCCGCGACGTTATCGTACGCTATGACGGTGTCGATGTCCGGCGAACAGTCGATAGCGGCGGGCTCGCAGACCATCACTGCCGGTGGTACCGCCAAGTTCACCCGGCCGATGACCGCATCTATCAATCCGGGGAGCATAACCGCACTCGGGTACAATACAGCGTACCCGATCAGCAGTATCGTACTCGACGCAGACGGCAATGGCGTGGTCGATGGCTTCCAGATCAGCTACCAGGTCTCGGGTGTTCAGGGGAACTTCAATGGGAACCTGACGACGACTACGGCCACGACATCCGGGAGTGGCGTTTCCACGATTCTGAACACCGGCACGAACCCCTGCGTCATCACGGTGTCGGCATATACTTATCAGGGCAACGGTGCAGTGACGACGCTCGTAACCTCGTCGAATATCTACATCGGCGGGCCGGACAGCGTAGTACCGACGTTCAAGGACGTGCCGCTCAATAGTGGCAGCGTGGGTTATAACTTCACGCTGAACTCCAACGGACAAGCCGCCGCCGCTTCGTGGCCGATTCAGCTCACGGCCACCGGCGGAGTCGGTTCAATCAACGGCGCCAGCACCACGATCGGCGCCGGTGGGTTGATTAGCTTCAACTACAACCCGGGTGGTACGGCGGGCGCCGAGACGATCTCGGTCTCAGATAGTGCCGCGCTGGGTAGCCGGCTCCGCACCTCGCTGACGATGAACTCCTACGGTGGTCCGTCGGCACCGGTGTTAACCCAAGGAACAGTGGTTGACGTGACGCACGTGTCGCTGACCTGGATGGATACCGAAAGCGATGCAGTTCGCTTGCGCAACGAAGGAGCCTTCCGCATCGATTACCGCGACTTGACGGCCTTCGGCGGCTGGACACCTTATGGTATTCAGGTAGCATCGAATCATAATATCGGGGCGACCTACACACTGTCTGTCAATATCGCCTTTGTGAAGGGCGACCAGTACGCCTTCCGCGTCGTGGCGACCAATCCGGCATCGGTAATCAATGTCGGGCTGGAAGCAGCTTCCGGGCAGTGGATGCAGACCCCGAACCCGTAACCCGGGTGGACTATACACGGGGGCACGTCCCCCAACGGACCGCGGCGGGCGGGGCAGATGCCCCGCCCGCCGTTGCGTGTGGCACAGGGTAGCCGAGACGGGCAAAAGTTTGCTACAATACAAGCCCGTGCGCACCTGCGCACGCCGGAGGACGACGATGCCCTTTACGACACCACGCGGCACACACGATATTCTGCCGGATGAAGCCCGGCGCTGGCAATGGCTGGAAGCGCGCTTCCGCCACGCCTGCGCGCTGGCCGGCTTCGGCGAAATTCGCACGCCGATGTTCGAGGAGACGGATCTTTTCGCGCGTGGGGTGGGGGAGGACACGGACATCGTCACCAAGCAGATGTACTCCTTCACCAGCCCCGGCAACGACCGCCTCACCCTGCGCCCGGAAGGCACCGCGGGGGTGGTGCGCGCCGCCATTCAGCACAGCCTGCTCACGCCGGGCAACGTGGAGAAGCTCTTCTATTACGGCCCCACCTTCCGCTATGAGCGGCCGGCGAAGGGACGCTTCCGCCAGTTCGCGCAACTCGGGGTGGAGGTCTTTGGCGCGCCGGGGCCGGATATCGACGCCGAGTTGCTTGCCTTCGCCAGCGACTTCCTCGCCGGCATTGGTCTGTGCACCGCCGTGCTGGAAATCAACAGCGTCGGCTGTCCGGAATGCCGCCCGCTGTACCGCGACGCGCTGCGCAACGCGCTGGCAGGCGTACGCGGCGAACTGTGCCCGGATTGCGACCGCCGCTACGACTCCAACCCGCTGCGCATTTTAGACTGCAAGGTGGAGCGTTGCCGCGAACTCTCCGCCGACGTGCCGGTGATCCTCGACGTGCTCTGCGAACCGTGTAAGACGCACCTCGCCGGCGTGGAGGCGGGTCTGCGCGCCCTCGGGGTGGCGTTCGTGGTGAACCCGCACATCGTACGCGGGCTCGATTACTACACGCGCACCGCCTTTGAATTCATCGCCGGCAACCTGGGCGCGCAAAACACCGTACTCGCCGGTGGGCGCTACGATGGGCTGGTCGCCGAACTCGGCGGGCCGGCCACGCCGGGCATCGGCTTCGCAGCGGGGGTGGAACGCCTGCTGCTCTCCGTGGGGGAGGGTGCGGGAGAAACGGAGCGACCGGGGGTGGTGTATCTCGCCGCCCTCGATGCGAATGCCCGCGATACCGCACTGGTGCTCGCCACCACGCTGCGCCGCGCGGGCGTGCCCACGGCCCTCGACTACCTGAGCCGCAGCTTGAAGGCGCAGATGCGCGACGCCAACCGCCAGGGTGCCTGGTACGTGCTCATCCTTGGTGGCGACGAAATGACCCGCGGCGAAGCCGCCCTGCGCGATATGCGCGGCGCCAGCCAATCCACGCTGGCGCTCGACGCGGTCGTGCCGTATTTCCGTGACGTGTATGCCGGTCTCTCGACGACCGTGGATAAGGAATAACCATGACTGAACAAACCCCCGCTCCCCTGCGCCGCAGCGACACGTGCGGCGCCCTGCGCGCGTCCGACATCGGGCGCACGGTGACCCTCATGGGGTGGTCGCAGACGAACCGCGACCACGGCGGCGTCATCTTCCTCGACCTGCGCGACCGCTCGGGCGTGGTGCAGTGCGTCTTCAACCCGTTAGAGGCCCCCGCCGCGCACGAGGTGGCCCAGCGCGTGCGTTCCGAATTCGTCATCGCTGTGCACGGCGTGGTGCAGCCGCGCCCCGCGGGCACGGTGAACCCGCGCCTGCCCACCGGCGAGGTGGAAGTGCATATCTCGCGCATGGAAGTGCTCAACGCGGCGAAGACCCCGCCCTTCCCCATCAACGACGACAACGCGCCGGAGGTGGACGAGAACCTGCGCCTGCGCTACCGCTACCTCGACCTGCGCAACACGCGTATGCAGCAGAACCTGCTGCTCCGCCACAAGGCGGCGCAGGCGGCGCGTGCCTACCTGGATGCGCAGGAGTTCTGGGAAGTGGAAACGCCGCTGCTCATCAAGTCGACGCCGGAAGGCGCGCGCGACTTTCTGGTGCCCGCCCGCCTGCGCGCGGGAGAGTTCTACGCCCTGCCGCAGAGCCCGCAGTTGCTTAAACAGACGCTGATGGTGGCCGGGGTGGAGCGCTACTACCAGTTTGCCCGCTGCCTGCGCGACGAAGACCTGCGCGGCGACCGGCAGTTCGAATTCACGCAGATCGACCTGGAGATGGCCTTCGTGGAGCGCGACGACGTGCTCACCGTGACGGAGGGGATCATTCAGGCGATCATGCGCGTGATCGGCGTGGACGTGCCGACCCCCTTCCTGCGCATGACCTTCGTGGAGGCGATGGCGCGCTTCGGCAGCGATAAGCCGGACACGCGCTTCGGGTTGGAATTCGTCGACCTCGCCGGCGTCTTTGCCGCCACCGAGTTCAAAGCCTTCGCCGCCGTGCTCGCCGCGGGCGGGCAGGTGAAGGGGATCAACGCCAAGGGCGCCGCCGGCCTGTCACGGCGCGAGCTGGACGACCTGATCGCCTACGCGCAAAGTTTCGGCGCCAAGGGGATGGCCTACTTCCAGGTGACGCCGGAGGGGCTGAAGTCGCCGGTGACGAAGTTCCTCTCCGAAGAGGAACGCACCGCCTTCGCCACCACCCTGGGCGCCGAGGTGGGCGACCTGCTGCTGGTGATCGCCGACACCCCGCACGTCGTGGCGCAGGCCCTGGGCCGTGTGCGGCTGCACCTGGGTGAGAAGCTGGGCCTCATCCCCGAGAACACGTGGAACTTCCTATGGGTGGTAGACTTCCCGATGTTCGCGTGGAATGAAGAGACGCAGCAGATCGACGCGATGCACCACCCCTTCACCATGCCGAAGGCGGAAGACCTGCCGCTGCTGGACACCGACCCGCTGCAGGTGCGCGGCGACCTGTACGACCTGGTGCTCAACGGCAACGAGCTGGTGAGCGGCAGCATCCGCGTGCACCGGCGCGACATCCAGGAGCGCGTGCTGGAGATCATCAATATGCCGCTGGAGCAGGTGCGTGAGCGCTTCGGCTTCCTGGTGGAAGCCTTCGAATACGGCGCGCCCCCGCACGGCGGCATGGCCATCGGCTTCGACCGCCTCATCATGCTCATGGCGGGGGAGAAGACGATCCGCGACGTGATCGCCTTCCCGAAGACCTCCTCCGGCGCCGACCTGATGATGGACGCGCCGACCACGGTGGACCCGCTGCAATTGCGCGACCTGGGGCTGCAGTTGCGGAAGCGTGGGTAAGGTGACGCACGCCCACGATATCGCGGCGTTGCAGGCACGTCTGCAGCTCGACTTCCGGCAGCCAGCGCTGCTGGAGCAGGCGCTCACCCACCGCTCGCTGCTGGCGGAAATCGAAGGGCTGCAGGCCAACGAACGGTTGGAATTCCTCGGCGATGCCGTGCTCGGGCTCGTCATCGCCGAGGAACTCTTCCTCCGCTTCCCCGCATGGTCGGAGGGCGACCTCAGCAAGGCCAAAGCGACGGTGGTAGACGAACTCTCGCTGGCCGCGTTGGCACGCCGCTGGGCGTTGGGCGCCTACATGCGCGTGTCGCGCGGGGAGACGGCCTCCGGCGGGCGGGAGCGCCGCGCATTGCTCGCCGACGCGGTGGAGGCGCTCATCGGGGCGCTCTACCTCGACCAGGGGCTGGAGGCGGCGCGCGCCTTCGTGCTCCGCGAGTTTACCGACCCCCTCGACGCGGTGGCGCGCCACGACTTCGGCCGCGACTTCAAAACCCAACTGCAGGAACGCTTCCAGGGGCGCTACCAGGCCACGCCGAGTTACGCGGTGGTGGAGGAGAGCGGCCCGCCCCACGCCCCCACCTTCACCGTGGCGGTGCTTTTCGACGGGCGCGAGCTGGGACGCGGGCAGGGGAAGAGTAAAAAGGCCGCCGAGCAGCACGCCGCGCAGGCGGCGCTCACCGCCGCGCGGGCGGACGACGACCCCTCCGCGGATTAACCCCTCAAGAGCGCGCTCCCCGCGTGAGCGACAACTCCTGTCGCCGGGTTAAGACAGAGATTAACGCCTCCTCAGGTTTAATCGTACCTTAATTAAGGCCAAATCAATTCGGCAGGCACGATTTCCCCCTTTCTGGAATAATATAGAGGAGACGCTGATGTCTACCCCATACTGTCTACCGCTTTCGTGACGTAGAGCTGGAGGTTGATCCGTGGCACGCTTTCGACTCATCCCGCGCGATGAACGCTTCTTCGACTTCTTTGAGAAAGCCACCGCCATCGGTGTCGATACCGTCGATACGTTGCACCAGATGCTGCTTGACTTCGGGCAGGCGGAAATGTACCGTAAGCGCATCGCTGAGTTGGAGCACGACGGCGACGATGTGATTCATCAGACGATGGACACGGTGAACCGCACCTTTGTCACCCCCATCGACGCCGAAGACATCCGTGCCATCGCCAGCCGCCTCGACAACATCATCGACTACACCCAGGGTGCCGCCGAGCGGTTGGTGCTCTACCAGGTGAAATCGCCGCTGCCCGAGTGCATCGAGTTGGTCGCCGTATTGCAGCGTACGATTCGTACGGCGGACAAGGCGGTGCACATGCTGCGCGACTTGAGCCGCCGCACGGAGATCACCACGTTATGCATCGAGATCAACAGCCTGGAGAACGCCGGCGACAAAGTGTATCGCGAAGCCCTGGGTTACCTGTTCCGGCAAGGCGATCCGATGGAGTTGATGCGCTGGAAAGAGATCTTCGAGGAGGTCGAGCAGGCGCTGGACGAGTGCGAAGATCTGGCCGACCTCATCGAGACCGTCGTCGTGAAGCATGCCTGACGTTGTAACTGTGTAACCGCATGGAAACTCCTATGGAAACGATATTGCAAACCGATCAAGTCTGCCCGATCTGTGGCAATGTGATCGACCGGAATGGCACGAGTTGCGAATGCCCCGACTGCCGGGACACCTTTCATCAGGATTGCTGGCAGGGACGCGGTGGGTGTTGCCACACCGACTGCAACTCGTATACCGAGGCGCCGCTGCCGCTGTACCCCTCCCTCGATATCCCCGCCGTGCAACCGGTCGCGCCGAAATCCCGGCGGTCGTTGCTGTTAGTGCCCGGTATCGCCGTGGTGTTAGTGTTGGCCGCACTCATTGCCCATCTCAGTGGCGTGACGAATGCCGCGATCCTCCTCGTCGCCGTGGTGTTGGCCGCGCTGGGCTTCGACTTCGTGAACGGCATGAACGATTCCGGGAACGCCATCGCCACCGTGATCTCCACCCGCGTGCTCACGCCCATGGCCGCCCTGTTGATGGCCGCCGTGTTGAACTTTGCCGGCGCGGTGGTGATGGAAGGCGTGGCGATCAGCATCGCCAGTAAAATCGTCGATACGCACCAGGTACCCTACACCGTCGTGACCCCCATGATGATCCTCTGCGGGCTGATCGGGGCGATCGGTTGGAACTTCCTCATGGCACGCATCGGGCTGCCCATCAGTTCTTCGCACGCATTAATCGGGGGCCTGGTGGGGGTGTTGCTGTTGATGCGCATCCCGCTGAATGCCCCCTATCTCACCAAAATCGTGGGGTGGATGGTGCTGGCGCCGATATTGGGGTTCGTCGTCGGATGGTTGTTAATGGTGGCGATCATGTGGATCTTCTGCCGCGTTTCGCCACACCGCATGAACAAACATTTCCGCATCTGGCAGCTCGTCTCTTCCGCGACGATGGCCTTTGCGCACGGCGCGAACGACGCACAAAAAGCGATGGGGATCATCACCCTTGCGCTGGCCGGGAGCGGCGTCATTCAGGTGGCGCACGGCGCCTCGCCGCACATCCCGCTCTGGGTAAAGGTCGCCTGTGCCACGGTCATTGCACTCGGCACCGGGTTCGGGGGTAAGCGTGTCATCGGCACCCTCGGGCATAAGATTATCAAGCTGACCCCCGTGCACGGCTTCGCCGCCGAGATGGTCGCCGCAAGCACTATTCTGATGGCCACGGCTTCCGGCACGCCCATCAGTACCACGCATGCCATCTCGTCGTCCATCCTCGGCGTGGGCGCCTCCAAGCGGCTCTCCGCGGTGCGCTGGGGGGTGGCGGGCAACATTGTGTCGGCGTGGATCTTCACCATCCCCACCTGTGCGGCGGTGGCGGCGTTGCTGTACAAGCTCGTCGAGATGTGCGGACTTGTGCGGCTGTTGGGCTGAGCCTGCCGGTGCTATACTGGGGCACTATCGGCAGGAGGCAGGCCCATGGCACGGATAGCACTGATTCTGATCGTCGAGGATGACGCCCTCACCAGCTCGGTCGTCTCGAAGGCGCTCACCACGCGCGGGTATCGCACGCGTATCGAGTCCAACGGCGCGGCGGCGCTGCTGGCGGCGCACGAAGAGGCGCCCGACGTCATCCTGATGGACCTGCAGATGCCCATCCTCAAAGGACAGGAAACCCTCGCCGCGCTGCGTGGCAACCCGTCGACGGCGCATATCCACGTGGTGGTGCTCTCCGGGCACAGCGACGACGTGACGCTGCTCGACGCCGTCACCCACGGCGCCAACGTCTTTCTCGTGAAACCCCCCGACTCCCAGGAGCTGCTCACCGCCGTCGATCGCCTGCTCGCGCTGCGCCCGGAGGAGTGAGGCGATATTCAACCACAAAGGCACCAGGGGCACAAAGGAAGGGATGAGCGGGGCGGCGGGGAATAGGAAAGCAGACATGCCCGTTGCATTGATTACAGACTGACAGCCCCGGTTTCAACCGGTGTGTCACAAGTTTTTCCGTGAATCAGGTTCCTGATGTTCGACGCCCACAATCATCTCAACGATCCGCGCCTGTTGCCCGAGGTGGAGGCGCTGCTTGCGCGCATGGAAGAGGCCGGCGTGCGCGGCGCGCTGGTAGTCGGCACCGACGTGCCCACCAGCCA
Source organism: uncultured bacterium (assembly GCA_903928345.1). Taxonomy (GTDB): domain Bacteria; phylum Armatimonadota; class Hebobacteria; order CAIYQO01; family CAIYQO01. The sequence continues at coordinate 84,019 of CAIYQO010000194.1, forward strand.
CACCGCGGTCGCGCTGGCACGCCGCTACCCGGGCGTGTTGGCCGCGGCGGTGGGGATGCACCCCCACGAGAGCAGCGGACTGGACGACGACGCGCTGGCGGCGCTGGCCGCGCTGGCGCGTGAGCCGGAGGTGGTGGCGCTGGGGGAGATCGGGCTGGATTACCACTACGACCATTCGCCGCGTCCGGTGCAACGCGAGGCCTTCCGGCGCCAGCTCGGGGTGGCGGCGGCGTGTGGGCTGCCCATCGTGCTCCACGAGCGCGAGGCGGTGGAGGACATGACGGCTATCCTCGACGCGGAAGGCGGCTGGGTGCTGGGGGGCGTGTGGCACTGCTGCAGCACCTCGCCGGAGACCGCGCTGGCCATCGCGGAGCGCCTTTATGTGGGCATCGCCGGGTGGATCACCTTCCCCAAGGGGGAGAATATCCGCGCCCTAGCGCGCGCCGTGCCGCTGGGGCGTCTGCTGCTGGAGACGGACGCACCCTACATCACGCCGGTGCCGCACCGGGGCCACCCCAACGAGCCGGCCTACGTGCGCCTCACCGCGGAGGCGCTGGCGGCGGTGAAAGAGACCACCCTCGACGAAGTCGCCGCGCGCACCACGGCCAATACGCTGGCCGCCTTTCCGCGCTGGGCGGCGCGACTATCCCACGACGAAGGAGCGTTCGATGGCTGACGACTGCATCTTTTGTAAGATCGCGAACGGGCAGATCCCCGTGCCGCTGGTGTACCAGGACGAGCGCGTCGCCGCCTTCCGCGACATCAACCCGCAGGCGCCCACGCATATCCTGCTGGTGCCGCGCGCGCACGTGACGGGGGTGCCGGCGCTGACGGATGCCGACGGCCCGCTGCTGGCCGCATTGCTGACGACGGCGGCGGCGCTGGCGCGGCAGGAGGGGATTGCGGAGAGCGGTTACCGGCTGGTGATCAACGCCGGGCCGGACGCCGGGCAGACGGTGGACCACCTGCACGTGCACCTGCTCGGTGGGCGCGCGCTGGGATGGCCTCCGGGTTAGCGCCGGCGGCGCGGTTTATCGACCGTCGGCGTGAGCACCAGCTCGAAGTCGAAGCTCGGTTGCGCGGGTGCTTGCGCCGGGGTGGCGGCGACCACCGGGGGCGGCGGCGCCGGTACGGCGACGGGGACCGCTTTTTTCGGGGTGGGCGGCGGGGTTGGCGCGACCACGGGCGGCGCGGGCTTCACGGCCCGGGGCGCGGCCTTGGCAGGCGCGGGCTTTGCCGGCGGGGGCGCAGCCTTGGCCACCGCGGGCTTCGCGGGCGGGGCGGGTGGCGCGACCACGGGGGGCGGGGCGGCCATCTCCAGCTTCGGTTCCGCGGCCTGACGGCGTTTGCGCACCACCTTCGCCTTGGGGTTGAGGGCCAGGTTTACCTTGGCTTCCCGCGCGTATTTGGCAGAGAACTCGGGGAAATCGAGTAGCGGCCGCACGTAGCTGTTGAAGTACTCGCACGTCTCGCCGTTGACCACCATGCACGGCGTGCGCCCCTGGCAGCCGCCGTTGGAGAAGTTGGCGCACTCCCCCTTGGCGAGCCGGGCGTAGATATCGGTGCTGGTGATCTTCACGCGTGACATCGGACGCTCCCGCGGCACCGCCGTGCGACGCCGGGCTATCTTTCCCTCTGTTCGCTTTCCCGCCATGCGGCAACTCTATCACGAGAACGCATGTTTGTCAAGCGGTGATTTGCGCGAGGGTACTCTTAACTTTCGCGTTCGACGGGGAGATTCCTGCAAAGCCACCGATAGAGAAACTCGCTCGATCCGACTACGATCCATGTCGAGCGAGTTTCTTAGAGTTTGGTTACCGACAGCCCCACCAGCCGCACCGGTTCTTCGCTGCCGCCCATCGCCACACGCAGGTCGTAGCCGTCGCGGTCGGCGAAGAGGGCGTCGTCCAGGCGCAGCGTGTAGGTGTAAATCTTATTCGGCCCCATGTCGATCCACTGCCAGGGGGAGTTCATCATGCCCCCCACGCCGTCGTAGTAGAGGCTGAAGCCGCAGTGGCGCTCGGTCATCGCGCCATACACCTGCACCGTCACCGCTACCGGGCGGCGCGCGCTGTTGTAGAAGAGGAAACCGTCGGGGATGTCGAAGTGCAGCCAGGGCTGCGTCTGCCGCACCGTGCAGAGCACCGGCTGATGCTCGACCGTGTCGATGTCGAAGTGCCCGCCGGGCAAATCGCGCAGGGCGTGGATGGCGTGCGGATCGGCGCCGGTGGGGTCGAGGGCCACCGTGTCGCCGGGCACCGCGGGGGGCTGTACCACCGGCGCGCCGTCCAGCACGGGCACGGTCACGCCGGCAAGCACCAGCGGCTGAGTGGTGAGGGGCAGCGCGGTTTCGCTGTCCACCGTCACGCGGCGCGGCAGGTCGTCGAGGGCGACCACCGTCACCGCGCCGTCCGGCACCGCCACGCCGTCGCGCTGCGGCGATGCCGCGGGCAACAGCGTCAGCGATCCCGTCTGCAGCGGCAACAGCAGCACGCGGGTCTCCGAGCCCGAGGTGAAAACCCCCGCCGGTTGCTGCGGCCCGAGCAGCGCCCACCCCGCGCATGCGCACCCCTGCACGGTCAGCAGCGCGTGCAGCGCGGTGCGGGTGGCGCCGTCGTCCAGGTCGGCGCCGCAGAGAGTCACCCCTGTCACCCCCTGCAGCAGCGCGGCGGCGGTCAGCCGCCATCCGGCGGCGGCGTCGGGGGTGCAGGGTACGTCCACCCACAGCGCAGGGGCGTCGGCGGGCAGCACGCGCGCGCGCAGCGTGGTCATGCGCCACCACAGCGCCTCCGGGGTGGTGGTAAAGTGTATGGGGGCGAGCACCAGCACGTCGGGGCGTTCGTCGCCGTGGGCGGCGTCCAGGTAGTCGGCAATCCAGCCCAGGTCCACGTCGCCCGGTTCGCTCACCACCGCCTGCAGCGCGGGGTTCACGGCGTGCAGCGCGCGGGCGCCGGCGCGGAACAAGGCGCGCACCGTGCCCGGGGCGGCCAGCAGCGTGGTGCCGGTGGGGCGCTCCCAGAGCTGGTAGTACGTCACGCGGTCGGCGTAGCGGCGTGCCACCGCGGTGACGTAGGCGGTGTAGGCGGGCAGATCGGGGTGGGCGCGCGCGGCTTCCTCAGGGGTGGGGTCCTTCAGGTAGCTCACCGCCCACGGCGCGGCGGGGCCCAGGGTGAGCACCACCTGCAGTCCGTGCACCGTCGCGGCGTTTACGGCGGCGTCGAGCCAGGCAAAGTCCCAGTGGCGCGCGCCGGGCTGCAGGCGCGTCCAGTCGGCGTGCAGAGTCACCCGGTGCAACCCCATGTCGGCGACGCGCGCAGGCGCGTCGTCGGCGCGTACGCCAAAAACGACGGGGGTGGCGGCCAGGAGCAGGGGGAGCCACAGGAGCGCAACGGCGATGAGACTGCGATGCATGGCGCAACTCCTCATGCGTACTCTACCCATGCGATAGTGGCTGGAACCCCGGGTAACGCGCATCGGCGATGGATTTCCTTTCACGAATTCGTATGATTTCACCAAGCGGCGGGTAAAAAGGCGAGCAAGGACTTGCGTTACACGCCCGGCCTTGTTACGATAAAGGGACTGTGGATCGGGGGCGCCCTTTTCGGCGCGGCGGCCCTGCGATGCTCCCGGTCGACGTGGGTACGCTACCCATGCATCCTATCTCAGTAAGGAGATTCGATTTATGAAGAAGTTGCTCGTGCTTGCCCTGGTCACGATGGGCGTATTGCTGGCCCTTGCCCCGGCGTCCGCCCAGCAGGTGCCCAGCGTGCGCGGCCTGCGCTCCTTTTCCCCCCAGACGAACTTCATGTCGCTGGAAGGCTATCTGCGCTGGCAGTATCACGTGGAGAACAACGTGTGGATCAGCCGCGCTGAGGCCGAATCGCTGGCCAAAACACAGAGCGCCGGCTAACCGCACGCGTCACCGCGCATCCCGCCTTCAGCCTGTACTATTGGGAGGTGCAGGCTGAAGGTCGTGCCTACCCCCACGGTGCTCTCCACCGTCACCCGGCCCTGGTGGGCGAGCAAAATCTCGCGCACGATCGCCAACCCGAGTCCCGTGCCGCCCGGCGTGCCCACGCCGCGCCCGGCGCGGTAGAAGCGGTCGAATACCCACGGCAGGTCCTCCGGTGGAATTCCTTCGCCTTCGTCATGAATGTGCACCAGCACCCACTCCGCCCGCGCCTCCACGGTCACGCGAATGGTGCCGCGCGCGGGGGAATGGTGTCGCGCATTGTCCAGCAGGTTGCGCAGCGCCTGCGCCAGCCGGTCCTCATGGCCCATCACCACCAGGTCGGCGGCCGTGGCCAGGTCGCAGGCGATGCTGATCTCCTCCGGGCCGGCCTGCATGCGCGCGATCTCCACCGCGTCCTCCAGCAGCGACGGCAGCGGCACCGGCGTCAGCGGGATGGCCAGCGCGCCCGCTTGCAGCTTGCTGAGGTCCAGGATGTCGTTCACCAGCCGTTGCAGCCGCTCGGACTCGCGCACGATGATGTCCAGGAAGCGCTGCGCGGCGACGGGGTCTTCGGTCAGCGTGCCGTCCGCCAGCGTGTCCGCGCAGCCGGCGATGGCGGTGAGTGGCGTGCGCAGCTCGTGGGAGACGTCGGCGAGCAGATTGCGCCGCAACCCCTCCTGGCGCTCCAGGTTGTCCGCCATCTGGTTGAAGGACTTGCCCAGTTGCCCCACCTCGTCGCGCCCGCTCTCGCGCATCCGCCCGTCCATCTGCCCGGCGGCGAAGGCGCGCGCCACTTGCGCCGCGTGGCGCAGCCCGGCGGAGAGGTTGCTGGAAAAGAGGATGCTCACCAGCACGGTGAGCAGGAGCGAAGCGAGCATGCCCACGAGCATCTGGTGGCGCAGCTCGTTCAAGTTCTGGCGTACCACATCCACCGGCTTATCCAGGTACATGATGAAGGCCACGCGATGCTGGCGCGTTTTGGGGTCGGTGCGCAGGATGGGGTGGGCGATGTAGATGGTGTAGGGATGTCCGGTGCGCTCCCGGCTAAAGCGCGTCTCCGCGCCGATTTTGCCGGCCATCGCCAACGCTACCTCCGGCATCGTCTCATGCCCGGCACGCTGCGCGCGCTCCGCCAGCCAGGAGGCCCAGTCGTCGGGGTAGAAGGAGTCCATCAGCTCCCGGCCATGGATATCCAACATACGGAAGCGCAGGTCGGGGAAGTTGCGGTTGAGGTAGTCGTGACAGCGGCGCTGCGTCCATTTCTGGTCCAGGGCGAAGGCGTCCTCGCTCGTATCCACCGCGGAGCGGACGGTGGTGCCCAGCGCAATGGCCATCCCGCGCAGGTTGGACTCCTCGCGGCGCATGAGGAAGGCGTCGGTCGAACGATTGAGGATAAGGGTGAGCAGGCCGAAGGAGATCGCCGTCACCAGCACGTAGGTGACGATAAGGCGGAGCCGCAGCGAAGCCAGCGTATTGAGAATCGCGTCGAACATAGCGGCTGGTAATCCTGCTGACTTCCCCCTTCCCTCGATGGAAGGGGGATCGAGGGGGTTAGGCCCCGTTATTCCATCTGAAATTTGTACCCGACGCCCGCGACGGTGACGATGAGGTGCGGGGTGCCGGGGTCGGGCTCGACCTTTTCACGCAGGCGGCGGATATGTACATCCACGGTGCGCGGGTCGCCGTAGAAGTCGTACCCCCACACGTGGTCGAGGATGGCGTTGCGGCTGAGGGCCAGCCCGGCGTTGCGCATCAGGTACTCCAGCAGGGTGAACTCCTTGGCGGTCAGGTTCACCACGATGTCGTGCAGGCGCACCTCGTGCTTGAGCGGGTCCAGCGACACCGCGCCCAGCGCCAGGCGTCCGCCGTTGCCGGGAGTGGGTGCCTTGGCGCGGCGCAACACGGCTTTGATGCGTGCCACCAGCTCGCGCGGGCTGAAGGGTTTCGTCACGTAGTCGTCGGCGCCCACTTCCAGCCCGACGACCTTGTCGATCTCCGAGTCCCGCGCGGTGAGCAGGATCACCGGCGTGCCCAACTCGGCCCGCAGCCGCCCGCACACTTCCAGGCCGTCCATGCCGGGCATGGTGATGTCCAGGATGGCCAGATCCGGGTGGTGGCGGTGCGCCAGCTTTACGGCGTCCAGGCCGTTGCCGGCGGTGACCACTTCGTACCCGCTCTTCTCCAGGTTGTACTGCAGCATGTCCAGGATGGACTGTTCATCGTCAACGACGAGGATCGTTTGCGACATGGCGGTCCTCCGTTCACCCAAGCGCGCGCATCCACATCACCTCGAGGGCGAGGTCGATGTTGGCGTTGCGCTCGATGTAGCGTTTCGTGGTTAAAATCGCCTGCAGACCGGCGCGCAGCCGCGCGGGCGGGATGCGCCCGGCATGGCGGGCCAGCGCGTCGGCAAAATCGGCGTTGATGCGCATCCCCGGCCGCCCTAGCTCGCCCACCAGCAGGTCGCGCCACCAGGAGGCGGCGATATCGAGCAGCTCCGGCAGGCTGCGCCGCGTGGCGCGGTCCGCCGAGGTGCGCGCCTTGTCGTCGTCCTCGCCGTCACCCGGCACTTCCGTGCCCGCCGCCAGGCTGCGCAGCGTTTCCGCCAGGCGCAGCGCCGCGGGAGGGCCGGCGGGCAGCAGGCGGTCGATCTCTTCCAGCAGGCGGCGGCGCGCTTCCAGCACCTCCGGGTTGGCGGCCACCGCCAGCGCCCAGCCGAGGCGCCCCGCGGCCATGCCGGCGAGGGCTGTCACGCGCGTGTCGTCCAGCGTGCCCAGCTCGCGCAGCGCCGCCGCCACCACCGCGGTGGGCGCCAGTTGGAAGCGCACCGGGCGGCAGCGCGACACCAGCGTGGGCAGCATCGCGCTGGGGCGCGCGCTGATGAGGATAATCACCACGTGGGTGGGGGGCTCCTCCAGCGTGAGCAGCAGCGCGTTCCCGGCGTCTTCCTGCAACCCGGGCCGGTTGGCCGGGTCGATGATGTAAACCTTGTAGCGCCCCTCCAGCGGCTTGAGCTGGGCGTCTTCGCGCAGCGGCAGCGGGTGGGTGGGGCTTTCCCCGATCCGCGTGCGGATGGCGTCGATGGGGATCACCGTTTTGCCGCCCGTCGTCTCCTGGGTGAGTAGGCGCACGTCAGGGTGGTTGCCCGCGGCGATAAGGCGGCAGGAGGGGCAGACGCCGCACGCGTCGCCAGCGGCGCTTGCCGCGGCATCGGTGCAGTTGAGCGCCGTCGCATAGGCCAGCGCCGTGGTGCGCTTGCCGATGCCTTCCGGGCCGTAAAACAGCAACGCGTGCCCCACCTGATCCTCGACGATGGAGCGGCGCAGCAGTCCGACGGCAATCTCCTGGGCACGTATGGTTGAAAACGGCACGCTCTATTATACCGCATGGCGCGCGAACTGTCCCGCGTGGCAAAAAAGCGTCCCCCGGTCGCGGGACCGGGGGACGTGGGAAAGACGTGACACCGCGCGGTCTATTGCCAGGCGCCGATGCCGTACTTGTTCATGCAGTAGTTTTCCACGATTGCGCGTTCATCGCTGGAAATGGCGCGGGCGAAAATGAACATGTCGCCCAGGCGCAGGTCGCCGCTTTCGTCCCAACCACCGATCCAGTTGCCGCTGCCGCCGGGGATATTGCCCTCGGCGCCGAGGCCGATATAGCGCGTGGCCGGCATCTGACCGCCACCATTGTAATACACCGTGTTGCCGCCGCTATAGAAGATGGCCTGCTTGGTGTTGAACCACATTTGTGTGCCGCTGCTGTTGCTGATCATGGTGCGCACCACCGGCAACGTGCCGCGGTTGTTTGCATAGTACATCAGGTCATTCGGCGAGTCGGCGCCGGTGGGGGGCACGTGCCAGGGGGCGTTCCACGCGCCGTTGCCTTCGATGCGCCAGTCGGCGCTGCCGGTCTGGTTGCCGTTGCACATCAGGCAGTAGCAGTCGGTGTGCACCATGATCCATGACGACGTCTGAAAGCTGCTCGGGAAACCGTTGAAGTCACCCATCATCCAGCTCGGGCTCTGGAAGTTCAGGGCTTTCACGCCGTTGATGGTGCCGGTCGGTACCGCAGCGCATTTCGCCGTCGCCGGGAAGCTGCCGCTGGTAGCCCCCGGTCCGAGGTCGAAGGCGTAGGCCGGCGAGAGGGTTTTGCCGGGGATCGTCGCGCACGGCCACACGCCAAGGCCGCCGGTCGCCGACGGGTTGTAGTTCGCCGGGTCGAACCAGTAGTCCAGGTTGGCGAAGTAGACGGACGCGGGCACAGTCTGGGTATCTACGTGGCCGTCCAGATAGCTCTGCACAAACTTGCCGTTGTGGTTCTTCACGATGTCGGACATCAGGTAGGCAACGTTGTCGCCCGGGTAGGCCGTGCTCGCGGTGTGCGTGCCCTCGCCAAGTAACATTTCCGTGGAGGGGCTACTCACCTCGCCCAGTGCTTTGCCGGCGATATAGCCGCTGTACAGGTAGGCGTTTTTGATCTTCGTGCCGGCGCTGGGGCAGATCAGCACACCTTTGTCGATGTTGATGCTGCCCCACACCGAGGCGGCATCCGGCAGCAGCTCGTTGTTGTCTTGCGCGAACATCGTGATGGCCAACGCGATCTGGCGCTCGTTGTTGATACACGCCGTCTGGCGTGCCTTTTCGCGCGCTTTGGCGAAGACGGGGAAAAGGATGGCGGCGAGGATCGCTATTATAGCGATAACGACCAGCAGTTCGATCAGGGTAAAACCCTTCCGAGATGACATGGCAAACCTCCTATAATAGGGTAAAGTACCTACCGGTCGTACCGATAGGTACTTTACTATACCGCTGAAAACGGCCCCCGTCAACGTGCCGGACGAAAAAAAACCGCCCGTCCGAGCCGGTGCTCGGACGGGCGGTATGAGAGCGGCAGTGTCGGACTACAGTGACCCGTAGCCGGTGCTGAATTTGTTTGCGAGATAGTTCTCGGCGCACAGGCGCTCGGCGGTGGTGGCGACGTGCTTATAGAAGACCATGTCGCCGATGACGCCCGGGTACTGGTCCCCAGCGCCGTGCCCGGACATGATCGGGGAATTACTGCCCGGTGCATTGGCATTCATCCCGATTACGTTCATGGTGGCGGCGCTTCCCTCCGGCCAGGCAAGACCGTCATACCAGGGGCACTGGATGCCATTGAGGTATTCGACGATCCCCGAGGGGGAGAGGATGAAGGTGAGCACGTAGGGCTTCCCACTCGGCATATTGCTGTTGCAAATCGCCGGAGGCCCGGCGCTGGTCCAGCCCATATTCACCCAGGGGGCGCCGGCCGTTTGCAGCACGTGTGGGTTGAAGGAGCAGTGCTGGGTCAGGTAAAAGTTGCCGTTGGAAGCGAGGATGGGCCCCCAGGAATCGCTGGGCACGTATTCGGCCATCACCAGGGTATAGGTGTCATGGCCGACGTCAAGGCCGGTGGCCGCCGGGGTGCCGTAGAAACAGCAGCCGGAGCCCGCAAAATTGATGCCCTTACCGCTGCCCAGCGTCGCCAACGCCGGCCCGCCGGTGGTCACCGCGGTGCACGGACTGCCGCCTTTCGCCGTCGCCCAACTGTAGCCGCCGACCACGGAGGACCAGATGCCGGTGGACGTGTTGTAGGTGGTGGAGGGGTCGAGCCAGATGCTGGGCTTGGAGAAGTTGAGATCGTTGGGCACCGTGGCGAGGGCCACGTGACCGTCCAGGTAGGCGAAGATGTATTTGCCGCCGTGGCGGGGGTCGAAGTCGGTCATCGCGGCGGCGACGTTGGCCGCTGTGCCGTTCGTACCGCCCACGCCGTCGCCGGTCACCTCAGTTGTGGAGGGGCTGGCGACTTCCCCCAGCGCTTTGCCGGCGACGTAACTGCTGTAGACGTAGCCGTTGGGCACCTTCGTCCCCGCGGTGGGGCAGATGAGCACGCCTTTGTCCAGGCTGATGGCACCCCAGAAGGTGGCGGTGTCAGGGAGCAGTTCGTCGTGATCCTGCGCATACATGGTCGTGGCCAGTACGATCTGGCGCTGGTTGTTCAAGCACTGCGTCTGGCGCGCTTTCTCACGCGCCTTGGCGAAGACGGGGAAGAGGATAGCGGCGAGGATAGCTATGATGGCTATCACGACCAGCAGTTCGATAAGGGTAAAACCCTTCCGAGATGACATGGCAGACCTCCTTCTAGGATAGTGATGGGTCGGTTACACCGGATAATGATTTACTATACTGCTGAATTAGTCGTTCGTCAATATCAGGACGGGTTATTTTACCGGTGTGACCGGTGGCGGGCCGTTGAGGGCGGTGCGGATGACCGCCTCCCCAATGGGGGCGGCGACGACGCCGCCATGGCCGCCGTGCTCCACCAACACCGCCACCGCCACGCGCGGATTGTCCGACGGCGCGTAGCCGACGAACCAGGCGTTGTCCTCGCCGCCCGGGTTCTGCGCGGTGCCCGTTTTGCCGGCGATGTGCAGCGTGGGGTCGAGGGATTTCGCGGTGCCTTCCCCCGTTACCGCGCGCAGGCCTTCGCGGATGCGCGCGAGGGTGGCGTCGTGCAGTCCGATGCGCGCGGCGGGCAGGCGCGGCACGGGGGTATCGCCGATGCGCGTCACCAGCCGCGGCTGCACCAGGTAACCGCCGTTGGCGATGGCGGCGGCAATGCGCGCGGCCTGCAGGGGGGTGATTTCCAGCGACGACTGGCCGATGCCCACCTGCAGCGTCTCGCCGAGTTGCCACGGGCGATGGAAGGTGGCGCGCGCCCACGCGGGGTCGGGCACGGTGCCCGCCGACTCCGGCAGGATAGCCCCCACCGCGGTGTGCTTGCCCAGCCCGAAGCGCCGCGCCATGGTCGACAGGTCGTCGATGCCCGTCGCCTCCGCCAGCTTCATGAAGGCCACATTGCACGACTGCGCCAGCGCCTGGGTCAGGTTCAGCGTGCCGTGCCCGCTGTGCAGCCAGCAGTGGATGCCGTGGTATTCACCCGGGCAGTAGAGATAGTCGGGTACGCAGCCCTTTTCCAGCGCGGCGGCGGCGGTGACGATCTTGAACACGGAGCCGGGGGCGTAGCGGCCGCGCGTGACGCGGTTGATCTCCGCGTGGGAGCTGTCCAGCCAGGCCTGCATCGCCGGCGTGCGCCGCCCGGACATGGCGTTCAAATCGTACCCCGGCGCGCTGACCAGCGCCCGGATGTCGCCGCTGTGCGGATCGAGCACCACCACGGCGCCGAGATGCCCGGCCATCGCCTGCTCGGCCGCGTGCTGCACGTCGAGGTCGAGGGCGAGCGTCAGCGTGTGGCCCGGTTGCGCCGTTTGCGCCGTCAGCGTACGCAGCACGCGGCCGTGGGCGTTGATCTCCACCTCGTCGCGCCCGCCCTGGCCGTGCAAATCGTCTTCGAAGGCGTGCTCGAGGCCCGCCTTGCCCACCGCGTCGCCGGGGCGGTAATCCTGCGCGTGGCGCGTTTCCAGCTCCTGCGCGTCGATCTCGCGCAGATAACCGAGCACATGCGAGGCCAGCACGCCGTGCGGGTAGGTGCGCAACGGCTCCGCGCGCAGGTAGACGCCGGGCAGCGTGGGCATCGCCTCCGCCACGCGGGTGATCATCAGCGGGGAGAGGCGCGCGGCCAGCCGCACGGGCAGATAGCCGGGGTAGCGGCGCGCGTCGGTGAGGGTTTCCTCGGCGGTGTCGTGGTCGGGGAAGAAGCCGATGGCCACCAGCCGGTCGAGCAGGCCCGCCCAACTGTCGCGCGGCACCTCGCCGGAGATGAGCCAGGCGGACATCGCCGGCTCGTTCGTCGCCAGAATGCGCCCCTTGGCGTCCACGATCAGCCCGCGCGGGGCGGGGGAGCGCACCCAGCGGCGAAAGTTGCGCACGGACAGCCCGCGTAGCTCCGTGCCCCGCACGCCCTGGATGTACGCCAGCCGCCCCGCGAAGACGAGGAAGACGACCAGCGCCAGCAGTTGCAGCAGCAGCAAGCGGGTGGAGCGCATCGGATCACACTTCGCCGATCGCGCGGCGGCGGATGCCGTCGAACATATTGTCGATATTTGCCTTGGCGAGCTTGGCGATGACCCCCTTGATGAGCGCGCCGATCATCGGCACGTTCACGTCACAGATCAGCGTCATGTGCATCACCGTGCCGCCGTCGCGGTCGGTGAAAGTCCACACGCCGTCGTACTGCTCCCAATCGCCGCTCACTGCGTTGAAGGTGCACACGTGCGCGGCGTCATCCCAGCGGTCCTGCTCGCGCCAGCGCAGCTTGCGGTTGAGCTTGGCCACCACCCCGACCCAGTCGGAGAGATACCCGTCCGGCGTGTGCTCCACGATCGCCACCGACTCCACGTCGGCGAAGAACTCCGGGAAGCGCTCGATATCCTTCGCCACCGCATACACGGTCGCCAGCGGCGCGGGAATGAAGATTTCCGATTCGATTTGCGGCATGGTCAGCCCCTGTTCGTGTTACTACCAACCAATTGGCCGCGAAGGGGCGGGGTTCCTGCCGGGGGAGGACGATTCACCGCGGAGGCGCAGAGCGCGCAGAGAAATCTGAGATTGGGGCGGGGAGGGAGAACGACAAAATGAACAGTGGTATGTTCGGCCACTGTTTGGAACAGGGCTAAGAGCCCGGCCAGAGAGTAGCAGGGTTATCTGAGATGCGGCCGGGCTCCCGCCCTGTTCCAAACGGTGACTAAGAACCTACCTGAGCGGTTTTCGCCCTTCCACCCGGCCCAATCTCATATTTCTCTGTGTCTCGGTGTCTCTGTGGTTAACACCACCCCCTTACCGCACCAGCGGACGCGGTTTGGGGGCTTTGCGGACGGGGCGGAATTGGCGGATGTCGTTGAGTGCCAGGCCGCTGTCGGCGACGATCTGCGCGAAGTAGCTGTGCCGGGCGAGGTCGTCGCGGTGGTGGGCATCGAGGCCGAAGGCGATGGGCACGCCGAGACGCACGGCGCGGGCGAGCACGTCGGCATCGCGGGCGAAGGGCATGTGGGCGTTGATCTCCACCGCCACCCCGGCTTCGCGGACACGGTACAGCGTCTCGTCGAGCACTTCATCCGGCACCGGGCCGGCGTGGCTGAGTTCGCGGAAGGGGTGGCCCAGGATATCGATGGGGTGGCGCAGCAGCATGTCGAGCTGCGCGAAAAATGCGTCCGGCCACTTCGGTTGCGGCCCGGGCAGGTGGTGGATGGAGCCGATAACCACGTCCAAATACGGCCACAGCGGTGCTTCCATGCTCAGCGAGCCGTCGCGCGCCACCTCGACCTCCAGCCCGCCGAAGATGCGCGACCCGTCGCACACCTTGCCGAGGCGGTCGAGGAACTGCGCCGTTTTGTCTTCGCGGAAGGCGCGGTGCGCCCACAGCCGCTCGGGCTGGTCATACCACTGGAAGGGCCACGGCGCGTCGTCGGGCAGCGCGATGGCGAAGGCGTGCTCGGTGAGGGCGAAGGCGTGCCAAGGACCGCCGCGCAACGCGCGGCGATATACCTCCGGGGTTAAGGCGGCGTCGGCACAGTAGGAGAAACGCGGCCCGTCGCCGGTATGGTTGTGCCAGCTATTCCACTGCATACACACGCAAACCCATCAGGTCGGGACACTCCGTGGTGAAAATTGGGAGCGGGGCGGCTCTCGCGGTCATTCTACCCACATCCCGGCAAAAATCTACCATCCCGCGGCCAATGGCGCCGCGCGAGCAAACAGGGGCTCCGCGGCGAAGGTGAGCCCGAGCAGGTCGCGCACCTCCGCGGGGTCGGGCAGCGGCACACCGACGGCGCCGCGCGCGGCAGCGTGCTCCGCCGTTTCCAGCACCAGCGCGCACGCACCCTCGCCCAGCGTGTCCGTGTCCAGGCGCCCCTCGGCGGCCAGCGCGCGGTAGAGCGGCTCGCTGATGCCATCCACGCCCACCGCCAGCAGCAGGTCGGCGCGGCCCAGTTGCAACGCCTCCACGGCGCTGTCCAGCGCCTGCGCCCCCGCGCCGTCCCCGGCGAAGGAGCCATGATGCCCGCCCAGCCCGAATTCGATGGCCGCGATGCTCGTCGGCGTGTTCACGTAGGCGTGGCTGAAGAGCAGCGGATTCGCCATTCGCGCGCCCTTCTGTTGCAGCAGCGCGGTGAAGGTATGCAGTGTGCCCAGGCACCCGAAGGTGCTGCCGAGGACGATGCCCGCCCGCCAGCGCTCCCACGCGCCCGGCGTCAGCCCGGCGTCGGCCAGCGCCAGCCCGCAGGCGGCCAGGGTGAATTCCGAGGCGCGGTCCAGGTAGGTCTTGATGCTGGGCAGAATCGTCGCAAGATCCAGTCCCGTCACCGCGGCGACCTCGTGCTCCCCGGCGAACAAGGTCAATGGCCCGCGCGCCGGCGGCCCCGCCAGCCCGTCGCGGAACGCCGCGCGCCCGATCCCCACCGCCGATACCGGTCCGATGCCCGTCACGACCACGTCATGCATCGCGTGCCTCCCACTTCCGCAGCACCACCGCCGCGTTGTTCCCCCCGATGCCGCTGGAGATGCTCAAGGCAGTGCGGATATCCGCCGCCTTCGCGGTGTCGGGCACGTAGTCCAGGTCGCAGTCCGGGTCGGGTTGCGCCAGGTTCAGCGTGGGGGGCACCTGGCCGTCGCGCATGGCGCACACGGTGACCAATGCCTCGATGCTCCCGGCCGCGGCCATCATGTGCCCCACCGCGGGCTTGATGCTGCTCATGGGAATGGCGTAGGCGTGCGCCCCGAGGACCGTCTTCACCGCCTTCGTTTCCGTCACGTCGAAATACGCCGTGCCGGTGCCGTGGGCGTTCACGTAGTCGATCTCCGCGCCGTCCACCCCGGCGTCGCGCAGCGCCGCGTGCAACACGGCCACGATGCCCTCGCCGTCTTTGTCCGGCGCGGTGAGGTGGTAGGCGTTGTTGTTCACCGCGCAGCCGAGTACTTCGGCGAAGATCGTCGCGCCGCGCGCCTGCGCGTGGTCGGCGTCCTCCAGCAGCAGCGCCGCCGCGCCTTCGCCAAACAGCGTGCCGCTGCGCCGCACGTCGAAGGGGCGGATGTCGTCGTTCGTGATGGTGCGCAGGATGGACAGCCCCGCCATGCTGGAATACGCCAGGCTGTCGTGCCCCTCGCAGAGCACCGCCGGCGCCTTGCCCAGCCGGATAAGGTCGAGCCCGAGCCCGAGGGCCGCGGTGCCGGAGGAGCAGGAGAGGGAGAGCACGCGCCGCGGGCCGGTGAGCCCCAGCACCTCGGTGAGCAGCTCTGCCGTGCGGCTGTAGGTGAATTCGTGGAAGAGTTCGGCCGTCTCCGCGTCGATGGGGCCGGCCTGCAGGCAGGCGAGGTAGGAATCCCACGACGCCGCCCCGCCGAAGTTCGTCGAGGAGACCAGTCCCACCCCCGCGCCGTCGAGGCCGGAGGCGGTCAGCGCGGCGCGCGCGGCGTGCAGGGCAAATTGCGTCGCTTCGTCGTGCTCGTCATCCCACGGGAAGTCGCGCACCTCGCCCATCTTCGCGTTGCGCAGCCCGGCGGGGTCCCAGCGCGTCATCGGCGCCAACCCGCTGCGCCCGGCCAGCAGCGCTTCCCACACGGCATCCACCGTGTTACCCAGGCAGGACACCACGCCCATGCCGGTGATCACCACGCGTCGCATATGTCCGCCCTCCCATCCAGTTCGACACCTGCGGGCGGCATCCGTTACGGCGCCGCGTTGTAATCCCGCGACGTTGGCTTGCCGAAGAGCTGCCAATCGGCGAAATCGAGCAGTACGCCCCAGTCGGCGCGGGTGTGGTTATGCTCGCCGTCGCGGTAATACACCCCGATGCGCGACGCGGCGCCGAGGGCGGTGTAGGCCTCGCGGGCGGCCAGGTGGGTGAGGTAGGTGCCGTGCGGGCTGGCCCAAATGTCCCCGCGCGCCTCGGTGGTGAGCAGCGCGCGCGGCGCCACCGCCGCCTTCAGCATGTGCTGGTCGAAGGGCAACGCGTGCTGGTGCCCGGCATAGTGCGCCAGCCGCGCCGCGTACCAGTAGGGGAAGGCGCTGAGAAGGTGTTCCAACCCCTCGGCACCCGCGTCGGGGAAGCGGAAGCATCCCGCGCCGGCGGCACCGGAGTTGTTGGGCGCGGTGAGGGCGATGCGCTCGTCGGTGGCCCCGGCGAGCAACGTGGCTTTGCCCCCGCGCGAGTGCCCGGTGATGCCGATGCGCGCGGTATCCACCCCCGGCAGCGTGAGCAGCGCGTCCACCACGCGGGAATACCCCCACGCCCACGCCGCCAGCGCCGCGTAGTCGCCGTCGGGATAGGCAAGATACAGCCCCGTATCGCGTTCCGGCCCGGCGTCGGGGGCGATCTCCAGCCGGTCGAAGTAGGCGATGCCATACCCGCGCGCCACCGCGTCGTAGATGATGTCATTGGTCAGGTAGCGCCAGCACCCGTCGCCGTCGATGAGCACCGGCCACGGCCCAGGACCCGGTGGCAGCACCAGCGTGAAGCGGAAGGCGAACCCGGTGGGCGCCGTGACGATGCGGTACGATTTGCCCATGATGTGCCGGTCGTCGGGAAAGGTGAAGTCGTGCACCGGTCGCAGCGTCACCGCCTCCGGCGTCGGCGGCAGATGGCCGTACAGCTCGGACTGCAGCAGCTCAAGCAGCTCAGCGCGTCGCACCCGCCACGCATCAGGCGTCACGGTGCACCCGCCGTCAAATAAATCCGGCAACGCCGCCAGGGAAGGGATCAGGTCGGTAGCCATGGGGTTATGATACACCGGGAAGGGGGGGCGCGGCTAGCGGGTGGGGGTGTTCGGTGTATTGTGGGTCGACCGGTAATCTTGTGCAGAGGAGTAAATCCTGCGCGATTCGGCCAATCTGCCAGGTGTATACCAGCGGAGGAATGCCCGGCAGGCTGTGGTAGGCTTCCATATACTGATAGAGATCGACCTCCAACGCCACCTCGCCGCTGACATAAGCACCTACGTCGATACCGGCGAATCGCCGATCTTCGAAATACGCCAGCAGGCCGAAATCGAGCACGTAAACCGCGTCGTGACGATAGACTACTTGCGCGCGCAGCCAGTAGCGCCGGTCGTCGATGCGTTCACAGCCGATCACCGGTATCTCATCCGTGTGGAGAGCGGACGGGGTAGCCACCGCTAACGCAAATTCGCGCGTCTGCCCTTGCTCAAATGGCATACGCGACGTGTCTTCAATCGCCACGTCCGAGAAAAGGTTGATATGCCAGGGATCGTCGTGCATGGTATACACTCGCGACGGGGTTGTCTGAACCGGGATTTGGGGGGATGAGTTAGATTCCCTTGATGGGGGAACGATTTAGCGCTTTCTTATCTGCGGATGGCATCGTGGGTTTGGTGATTCACAGGGATAAAGGGGATGGATGATTGGGTGCCCGCGATGCGTCCAAGGCACCCATCCGCAATATCCCATCCATCCCTTTCATCCTTGTGAATTATCAACCCACACTTCTATCCGACCTTGAGAAAGCGTAAACCATTCCCCCATCGAGAAAATCCCTTAATCCCCCCAAATCCCGGTTCAGATTATTTCGTCTTCACCGACGCCTTCGAGCGCGTTTCCTGCAGGGTGGTGTTGGCGGCCTGGCCTTCGAGGATTTCCAGCGAGAGGTCGATGCATTCCTGCGCTTCGGCGGGGGTCATGGTGCCGACGGTGACCATATCGCAGGCGCGCAGCGAGTTCCACGCGAAGGTGAGGCCCTGGAAGGGGCGCAGTTGGCCGGCGGCCATCGGCTTGATGGTCATCACCGGCTTTTTGGCGTCGCGGATGATGCGGTTGACCCAGTCCACCTCGATTTGCATCAGGAAGCCCATGCTGTTGTAGATCTGGATGTACGTGTCCACGTCGAGGCCGGACTCGTCGGCGTAGACCACCGACTCGGGCATGTGGGTGCTGAGGCCGGGGTGCATGCCGCGTTCGCGGATGAGCGCGCACACCGGCGCCATGCGGCGCACTTCGCGGGTGGCGCGGTCCACCATGGCGTCGGTGGTGCCCTGGTGCGGCAGGCAGAAGGTGGCGCCGCGCGCCGCTTCGGCGTCGAGCAGCCGCGCCACTTCGTTCAGGTCGAACCCCTGCGCGGGCGTCTGCGCCGTCACCGGCAGCGAGGGGGTGGAGACGACGATGATCTTGCGCCCCACGCGCTGCTCAGCGTCCTGAATCGCCGCGTAGAAGTCGTCATGGGCGATGAAGCCCATCACCGTATCGACGCCCGCGCGCAGGAAGGTCTCCAGAATCGCCGCAATGCGCTCGCGCGTGCGGATTTCGGTGCGGATGTAGTTGTCCTTCGCCGCCGTGGTGTGGCTCCAGCCCAAAAACCAGTTGCTGCCGACGATCATACGGGAGACGGATACGCCCCCCACTTCAGTACGCGGAAAGTCGCTCATGGTGCCCTCTTCGAAAAGCTGCCCGTCATGCGGGCGGTTGATAGTCAGTATAACAAGGGAGGCGGGGGGCGTAAAGGGTGGGGCGTCGATCGTGCTCGTAATCGAAACGTTCCCCGTAGGGCATGGGCGCCGTCCCATGCCGGGTCTACGACGGGTTGTTCCGATGGAGCCACGGGAGAAAGTCGTCGACTTTGCGCCGTGGCTCCATCGGCATAAAAATGCGACGGGTCGGTACGGGACGGCGCCCGTACCCTACGGGAGACGATTCGATTACGAGCACGAGCACGAGCACGTGCACGAAGTTACGCCACCGTCACCGTCTCCCCCGCCATCACGTCCACCGTCTTCCCCCCCGCCGTCACCGGCACCGCGCGTGGGTTGGCGGGGTCGGCGGTGATGGTCAGCGCTTCGTGGGTGAGGACTACCGTCACGCGGCAGCCGCGCCAGTGGGCGGCGTAGTGCAGGTCGCGCCAGCCGGCGGGGAGGCGCGGGGTGATGGTCAGGCCGTCGCGGGTGGGGGTGAGGCCGCCGAAGCCGCGCACCAGGGTGGCCCACATCACGGCGTAGCCGGCCAGGTGTACGCCCAGGCTGGTGTTCTGATTCAGGTCGTCCAGGTCCATGCGGCCCGCGCGCTGGAAGTAGCTCCACGCCTCGTCGAGCAACCCGCACTGGGCGGCGGCCAGCGCCATGCCGGGCAGCGACAGCGACGACCCGTGCATGGTACGCGCCGCGTAGTAGCGCCAGTTGGCCTGCTGCACGTCCTGGCTGTACTCGTCGCCGAAGGGGATGAAACAGCAGAGCACGTCGGGCTGCTTCACCGCCTGGGAGTGCTCGCAGAAGCTCTCGCTGATGCCGCGCAGGTCGGTGGAGCGGGTGAAGAAGCCGTCGAACTCCTCGATGACCCCCTCGGCGTTCGGTTGGATGATGTAAAGCCCGTCGGCAATGGTGGTGAATTCCGCGGCTTCCGCGTCGGTGAGACCGAGCTTCAAGCGCACCCCGGCGAGCCGCGGGTCGGCGGCCAACTCGGCGGCGTAGCGCAGATTCCATTGCGCCATGCGGCTGATAAAGATGTTGTTGTCGGCGAAGGTGTGATACTGGTCGGGGCAGCCGATGTCGCGCAGCTCGTAGCGCGAGCCGGTCCACGTCACCCGGCTGGCGAAGAAGCGCGCGGTCTCGAAGACGATCTCTGCGCCGTGGGTCACCAGCAGCGCCGGGTCGTCGGTCAGGTCGTCGTAGAGCTTCACCGCGTAGGCGGCGTCGGCGGAGATGTGCAGCTCGCGCTCCTGCAGGTTGAGCCAGGGGGCCGTCTCTTCCTCGCCGGTGGTGCCCGTCTCCCACGGCACCTGGGCACCGCGATATCCCCACGCGCGGGCGTTGGCGCGGGCGGCGTCGAGGAGGTGGTAGCGGTAGAGGATATGGTTCTTCGCCTGCGCCGGGTTGGTGAGCAGGTAGTAGGGGAACATGTGGAAGTCCGTGTCCCAGAAGACCATGAAGCGGTAGCCGTCGCCGGTGAGGCCTTTGATGGGCACGCCGACATGCGGGTTGTCCTGGCAGAGGGCCATCTCCAGGTGCAACTGCGCGAAGCGGAAGCCTTGCATGGACAGTCCGTCGGCAGTGAAGCCTGCCCCCGCGCGCTCCGTGGCTGCCTGCACCGCCGCCACGTGGGCGGCGCGCGCGGCGTCGTAGCCGGCGGCGATGGCGGCCTGCGCCTCGGCGTCGGCATCCGGCCCTACGCACGCGGCGACCTCGAGGACGGTCGTCCGCCCGTCCGTCGTCACCCGGTACGCCTGGGCGATATGCACGGTGTGGCCGGGCGCGGTGGTAGTCACCGTGACAGTGTTCAGGCCGGGCGTCTGCGTCTCCGCGTCTACGCTGAAGAGGCGGAAGCCGCGCCCGTTGGCGACGTTGGTGTTGATGATCGGTTCGACGCGCACCGGGGCGTCATGCTCGGTGGTGACGGCGTAGCGGAAACACACCAGCCGCGGAGACGCCCAGCTTACAAAGCGCTCGGAGTCCACGATCGTCCGCCGCCCGGCGTTGTCGCGGAAGACCAGGCGGCGGCTGAGGGTGGCCGTCTCCATCGCCAGCAGGCGCTCGCACGCCAGCAGCGAGACCTTTTCGAGTTCGATGTGCTCCTCACCCACCCACAGCCGCACCGCCACCGGGTTGGGCAGGTTGGGCATGGTGTTGAGGGTGGTGTAGTCGGCGTGGTGCTCCGGCTTCACCCGCTCGGGGTGGGTCAGGATATGGTCGGGCGTGTGGATGGGGATGAGCGCCTGCGGCGCCGCACAGTAGGTGCCCGCCAGGTAGAAGCCGGGCGAGCCCCAGCCGGGCATCTCCTCATGCGACCCGCGCACCCCCAGCGTGCCGTTCGCCAGCGCGAACTGGGTGGCGAGACGCCCCTCCAACGCCGGATTCGTCGTCTCGATCCAATGCTGGCGGGTGATATCGCGCGGTGTCATGGTGTCGATCATGGCGGGAACCCCTTGGAAATGGTGATAGGGGGTAGTTCGCCGGGGGGCGGGGGTGTCCCTGCCGGGGATTGTCTGAACCGGGATTTGGGGGGATGGGATGGATTTACTTGATGGGGGAACGTTTTGGTGCTTACGTGTTGTCGGTTGACATTGTGGAGTGTTGTTTCACAGGGATGAATGGGATGGAAGGGATTTTGGGGATGGCACGGTGAGATTGTTGTCGGTGGGCTTTTTTGTTGTCGAGACATGAACGGGGATGTGGCGTGAGCAGCGGTCAGTCGTATATGGGTATGCCGACTAAGTGGCCGGCAACCACTGCTACAAGTAGGACACCCAACAAGGCGTACAACAAGAGCGCTTGTGTTGCGAACAATCGTCCTTTACGTCGCCATACGACAATCGGCCAAGCGATGAGCAGACCGAACACTGTAATACCGAGTGGCATCAGTAGTGGAGATGCGCCACTGAAGCCGATGAAGAGGAGAACGCAGAGAATCGGTGTGCCTAACAGCAACCCCGCTCCGATTAATGCCGTTTGCATGGGCAAGCGGTATAGTGTGAAGCCGCAGAGGAAGTAGATCAGCGGGAGTACCAGGGTTTCCATACCTTGATATTCATTCAGCCGTTTCCCGTGCAGGAACAACATGGGGAGCAGGTATAGTGCAATCGGGATGACGATGGTGGCAACGATAAGGACGACCGGGATCGCACGCCGCGGCGCGGGGGGTGCGGGCATCTCCGGCGGCGGGGGTGTGGTTTGCTCGTCCATCGCTAGCATTGTACCACGGTTTGCGGGGTGGTCAAGCCGGTGACGGGACAGCCCCCTACAGAGCACCTCACCGCTAACTTACCGCGGATTAATTGCTCCTTGCGCCTCCGCGCGGCAGGGATTCCGGTCGCGTTGCCGTATAAAGCGGGCGGAGGTGGTGGAATGGCGGAGTTTTTGACGGGGAGTGTGCGGGCGTATCTGGACGCGCTGGCGTCGGGGGAGTCGACGCCGGGCGGGGGGAGCGCGGCGGGGCTGGGGGGGGCGACGGCGGCGGCGCTGTTGTGCATGTCGGCGCGCTTCACCATCGGGCGCGAGAAGTACGCCGCCTTTGAGCCCCAGGCGCAGGCGGTGCTCGATCAGGCGGAGCCGTTGCGCGCGGATCTGCAGGCGCTGATGGAGGCCGATGCCGCCGCCTACGCGCGGTATCGCGCCGCGGTGGCGCTGCCCAAGGACACCGACGACGCGCAGGCGGTGCGGGCGCGGGCGCTGCAGGCGGCGACCAAGGTTTCCGGCGAAGTGCCGCTGACCATCGCGCGCAAGTGCATCCGGCTGCTGGAGCTGGGGAAGATCCTCGCCGCCAACTGCAACCCGTTTCTGGTGAGCGACGTGGTGGTGGCGACGCACTTCGCCCTCGGCGCCTTTAACAGCGCGGTGATCAACGTGCGTATGAACCTGGGGTCGGTGAAGGACGCCGACCTGGCACTGGCCTGGGGCCGCGAGCTGCTCGACATGGTCACCATGGCCCCGACGCTGGCGCGCGAGGCGCTGGAACTGGCCTATGAAGCGATGAATCTACCGCTGGAAGGAGATTTCCCGGCATGAGTGCGGTTATTTTGAAAGGCGCCCCGGTGGCGCAGGGCCTCAACGCGCGGATCGCGGCGGACGTGGCCGAACTGCAGGCGCACGGCATCACCCCGTGTCTGGTGTCGGTGCAGGTCGGCGCGGACGACGCCTCGCGCATCTACCGCAACGCGCAGGAGAAGAAGGCGGCCGCGGTGGGCGTGGCCTACCGCCGCGTGGACCTGCCCGCTGACGCGCGGGAAGAGGAAGTGGCGGAGACCCTGCGCACGCTGAATTGCGACCCGCGGATCCACGGCATCATCCTGCAAACCCCGCTGCCCAAGGGGATGAATTTGGACGCGATGCAGGGGTTGATCGCGGCGGCGAAGGACGTGGACGGCGTGACCGAGGCGAACCTCGGCGCGGTGATGACAGGTCGCCCGGGGCTGTACCCGTCGACGGCGCTCTCCGCCTTCGAGCTGCTGAAATCCACCGGCGTGTCGTTGCGGGGCAAGGAGGCGGTGGTGATCGGGCGCAGCGCCATCGTAGGCAAACCCGTCGCGATGCTCATGCTCAACGAGCGCGTCACCGTCACCATGTGCCACACCGGCACGCAGGGGGCGGGGATGCTGGCGTATCACGTGGGCCGCGCGGAGATTCTGGTGGTCGCCACCGGCCAACCGAACCTGGTGCCCGGCGCGTGGGTGAAGGAGGGGGCCATCGTGATCGACGTGGGGATTAACGAGGTGGACGGTGCCATCGTGGGCGACGTGGAGTTCGTCCCCGCCGCCGAGCGCGCCGCCTACATCACCCCCGTGCCCGGCGGCGTCGGCCCGCTGACGGTAACGATGCTGCTGCGCAACACCCTGCTGGCGGCGTGCATGCAGACGGAGATCGAGCGGCGGTAGCAAACGGGGTTGAACCACAAAGGCACAAAGGCACAAAGAAGATTTTTGGTTGGGCCGGGTGACGATGGTCGATCAGGTTTCGTCTGAAACGATGAAGCCTGAACCGTGATCGCCCCCCAGGGCGGCCCATTCCCAATTCTCTTTGTGCCTTTGTGCCTTTGTGGTTTGATACGCCTTATTTTTCCCCGCCGTTTTCGCGGAGGTAGGTTTCGACTTCGGTCTGACGGCCGATTTGGGCCATGGCGACCATGGTGCGGCCGGCTTCGTCGCGGGCGTTCACGTCGGCGCCGGCGGCGACGAGCATCTTCACGATGGCCATGTAACCCTTGAAGGAGGCCCAGTGGCCGGGGGTGCGCTGTTGATTGTCGCGGGCGTTCACATCCGCCTGCTGCTGCAGCATGGTGCGCACGGTGGTGGTGTATCCATAGAACGCCGCCCAATGCAGGGGCGTGCGGCCATCCGCGTCGCGGGTCGTGACATCGACGGGCGCCGCGGGTTCCGGGGTTTCCACGGGCTTCTTCGCTGTCGAACGTCGTGCTGTGGCCATGGGCCACCTCCAGCTTCCGAGGCAGGCTCGGCAAAGTTGTTGGTCGTGCGGTCGCGTCCCGACCACCGCCGGTGTCATCCTTTGGAGTAGGGGAGTGGTTGTGACAGCGAGTCTGCGGTGGCAATCAACTTCCCGTGCCGAAAAATGCAGGATTACCTTACCAGATTTCGCCGTCTGCGTCAAATGGATTTTGGTTTTTGGGTTGGGGATTTTGGCTGAGGAGACGTAAGGGGCGTCCCTCGCTTTTCGTGTGGGAAGTGGGTATAATCTCGGCGATGAGATGCTTCTTTGGGGTGTTGGGGGTGCTGTTGTTCGCGGCGGGGGCCGGGTGGGCGGACGGGTTGTATGCGGTGGTCCATGCCGACGCCGGGTGGCAGTATTTGACCGGGCTCACCTCCACGCAGCATTTCCACTATGGTTGGCGCGCCGGGCAGAGCGACGGGTATCTGTTCCTCACCAATAGCTGGGCGGAGCACGGGCGGCCCTCGGCGCCGTCGCGCCTGGTGGTGCAGGGGTTGGAGCACGGGGCCACGTACCGCTACTGGCTCGCGGGGGCGCCGTTGTCCGCGTTTGCCAGCCTGGGGGAGATCGTCAGCGGCGACGAGGCGGGCAAGCTCGACCCGCGCGTGGGGCTGGACCTGGATTACTACGGCGAGGACGGGCGCCGGGAGACGCGCGCCGACGGCACGCTGCAGTGGCTGCCGCGCCTGGACGACGCCGTGGCCACCCTGCGCGTGCGCCGCGGCCCGCTGCCCGTGCCCGGGCGCCTACAGCCTTACGCCGTGGGGCAGGCGTGGCTCTCCGCCAGCGGCGACACCCCTGCCGACAACCGCGTGGAAGCCGGCGTCGGCGTCGCCTACCGCTACCACGACCTCGCCACCGCCGGCGTGGAGCTGCGCGCCGGCTACGCCTACCGCGGCACCCTGACCTCGCGCGGGTATGTGAACCCGACGGTGTCGGTGGCGGTGGGGTGGTAACCCTTCACCCGTTATGACTGCCAGGACTGGCAGTCTTCGCGGGCAGCGGCCCCACATACGCAAAGGACACTTGATCGATCAGCACCGGCGCGCCGTCGGCAGTCCGCAGGAGGGAAATCGTGGCGTTATTGTTCGTCACTTTGATGTTTGCGATCGAAAGCTTGGTGTAGCCCGCTGAGGCGGGGATGTCACCCACGCTGACCGACCCCAGTCCGTCATACCCTGCGGCGCGCATCTGGGCGCGATGGGCTTCCCTACTTTTTGCGCGCACGGTGAGCCGATAGATGCCGTTCGGAATATATTCCAACCGTTGGGAGACTTTCTCGTCGTGCTCCAGTAGCGCCAGGGATCGCCGTCCGCCGTCGTTGACGATATTGCAGGCCTCCGGCGCCACCCATCCCTTCACCTGTGCCCCCCCGTGCTCATCGACGTAGTTGAAACCGGGATTGCCGACCAGGTTGATCCCGGGCAAGGGCTTGGCATAGAAGCGGAAGTAGGAGAACTGCGACTCTCCCGCGGCGTCGGCGGGACCTTTCGACTCAGCCAGGGTGGTCAACCAGACAAACATCGGACTGTGGATAAAGGCGGGATTCTTCGTCAGATCAATGGTAAAGCGGAGCTTGTTATTGAGATAGTAGCGCACGGATGTCGGCGTGTATTCATAGCCATAGACGTTCCAATCGCCATAGTTGACACCGTAGAAGATGCCCGCCTTGACGCCTGCGCCGCGGGATAACGGCTTCGCTGCCGCGCTGTATTCGTGGTCCCCGAATTCCAACTGATCTGGTGAGTAATGTTCGAATCCATCGATTTCATTGATGAACGTCAACATGGGGAAACGGTGCTCACGGAGATCGAGGGCGCGATGCGGATCTTCCGTCAGCGAGGTTGGCGTCGCGTCGTCACTGCCGCAAGACCAGAAGGATGTGTGCAAACCCGGCGATTTAGTGTATAGCCGGGCGCGCGCTTCATAATAGCCGTAGCCGAAGAGGTGGCGCGAGATAATCCCCCCTCCCGTCGGTTTGGGGACCCCGTCCACCCGGTATGCGGGGTCGGCGTTCGCGAAGGCCAGATGCAGGATGCCATCCGGTGCCACCCAGGCATTCCGGGCCAGGTCATAACAGGTGCGCCGCAACCCCGTACGGTAGTACCAATCGTTCTGGTCCAGCGCCCCCTGGTTGAATTCGTCATGGAAGAGCAGTGTATACCCGGAAGGCGGCGTGGCCTGCGTCGGGCGCGCCCCACATATCAGCACGCAGATCACGACAGCGCCGAGGAAAGCGCAGCCGCAGTATCGTGAGAAAGATACCAACTCAAACCTCCAGACAAGGAAAGCGCAGTTCCGTATCCGTCAAGTGCGCTCGTATCGTAGTTATTGGCAGGCAGGTCGTCGGTTAAACATACCCGATTCGCATTTCTGCACGCTTCACCTCTTCGACATGCGCCGCCCCGTCGGCGCTTGACATGCCCCGGGCCTTCTGCTAGACTGGCGCGGTTGAAAACCATGACGCCCACGTCGCTAACGCGCATCGTGCTGGTGGGATTGGGTTGCGCAGCGCTGGTGGCGCTGGTCGGCTGTCGAAAGGTGCCGAGTTTTTTCGAGCACGGCACGCCCGCCCCGACGAGCACACCAACCGCGCCCCCCGCACCCACGCCGTCGCCGAACCAGGTCGCACTGACCGCGGTGTCGGCCTATGTCACGGCGCTGGAAAAGCACGACTTCGCCGCAGCGTACGAGCTGCTTTCCACGGACTCGCAATCCAAGCATTCGCGCGCGAGTTTCGAGAAGCAGGCCAATAGAGGGGAGATGCCCTCGTATGATCTGACGACCGCGCGCATCCTATCACTTTCGGGCGACGATGCCCTGGTGGAGGTGCACCTGGCGGACGATCCTGCGACCCATGGCTTCACCATGCACCGCGAACGCGGCGCCTGGAAAGTCGTGTACTGGGGTGGCACACCTGACTGGCCGGAAGCGGATGCCGCTAAGACGTCCGTGGGCGACGGAAAGGGACACGCCAAATGAAGGTCATCCTGACCGAAGAAGTCGTCGGACTCGGGGAGCCCGGCAAAATCGTCGACGTAGCCCCCGGCTACGCGCGCAATTTCCTCGTCCCGCGCAAGCTCGCCGTGTATGCCAACACGAGCAACGTGCGTGAGATGGAGCACCACAAGAACCGCCTGGAGCGCAAGCGCCTGCGCCTGGTGACCGCCGCCCAGGGGACCGCCAGTCGCCTGAACGACCAGATGATCACCATCGAGGCCAAGGCCGGCCCCGGCGGTCGTCTCTTCGGGTCGGTGACCACCACCGCCATCGCCGCCGCCCTGGAGGCCCAGCTCGCCACCGAAGTGGATCGCCGCCGCATCCATCTCGCCGAGCCGATTCACACCGTGGGCGACTACGAGATCGACGTGCACCTGCTCGGGGAAACCCACGCCAAGCTGAAAGTCCACGTCTTCGACCCGAGCGCGCCTCCCCCGGCCCCCGCGCCCGCCCCGGCTCCGGCCCCGGCGCCCGCAGCCGAGGAAAGCGCGGAGTAACCCGCCACACCGGGCGCTTTTCTGGTACAATAGCGGGGTGAGGAGCGTGCTTCTCACCCCGTTTTCGTTTGGTCACCATCCTACCACCCCGGGGTCCCGCCGTGATGAACACATCGCAATCCATGCTGGAACGTATTCCGCCGCAGAGTCTGGAAGCCGAGCAGGCGGCGCTGGGCGCCATGATGCTGGAGCGGGACGCCATTGCGCGCGCCACCGAGCTGCTGCACGCGGAAGACTTTTACCGCGAGGCGCACCGCACCATCTTCCACGGCATCATGGACCTCTTCAACCGCAACGAGCCGGTGGACCTGATCACGCTGGGCGAGTGGCTGCGCAGCCGCGAACAGCTCGACGCGATCGGCGGCACGCTGTACCTGACCACGGTGATGGCGCAGGTGCCCACCGCCGCGGGCATCGCGCACTACGCCAACATCATCCGCGCGCGCTCGCTGCAGCGGCAGCTCATCAAGGCCGCCGACGAGATCATGACCGCCGCCTACCAGGGCGACATGGACCTGGACGAGCTGGTGGATCAGAGCGAGCAGAAGATCTTCGCCATCTCCGAGCGCAACGTCTCCAGCGGCTTCGTGCGCCTGCAGGACCTGGTGAAGCAGCAGTTTTACGCCATCGACGAGACGCGCGAGAGCGGCGTGCCGGGCACGGGCCTGAGCACCGGCTTCAGCGACCTCGACGCCATCACCGCCGGGCTGCACCCGAGCGACCTGGTCATCATCGCGGCGCGCCCGAGTATGGGTAAAACGGCCCTGGCCCTGAATATCGCGCGCAGCGTGGCCCTCACCGAGCGCCAGCCGGTGGCCATCTTCAGCATCGAAATGGCCAAGGAGCAGCTCGCCCTGCGTCTGCTCACCTCCGAGGCGCGCGTGAATCAGGACGCCGTGCGCCACGCGCTGATCTCCGACGACGACATGACCCGGCTGGCCAACGCCGTGGAACGGCTGTGGGACTGCCCCATCTTCATCGACGACTCCCCCAACGCCACCGTGCTGGAGATGCGCGGCAAGGCGCGGCGGCTGAAGGCGGAGCACGGGCTGGGGCTCATCGTGGTGGACTACCTGCAGCTCATGCACTCCGCCAGCAACGTGGAGAACCGCGTGCAGGAGATCGCGCAGATCGCCCGCGGCCTGAAAGCCCTCGCCCGCGAGTTGAAGGTGCCGGTGATCGCGCTGTCGCAGCTCTCGCGCATGGTGGAGTCGCGCTCCCCGCGCCGCCCGCAGCTCTCAGATCTTCGTGAATCGGGTGCGATCGAGCAGGATGCCGACCTGGTGGCCTTCATCTACCGCCCCGCGTATTACGGCGAGGACGAACTCAAACGCGTCGGCCTCGACCCCGCCACCCAGTCCAACGTCTGCGAAGTGCTGATCGCCAAGCAACGCAACGGCCCCGTCGGCACCATCAAAGTCGTGTGGATGCCCGAACACGGGTTGTTCGGGGACTTGGCGCAGCATCGGTAGACGGCGTCTGAACGCGTGCCCTCACCGTACGCGTCAATCAATTATTACCGTTTGTCTGCCCTCCGACCCGACGATTTATCGTCGGGTCGGATAAGAGCGTTCACGGTAAGTACAGTGCCGGCAGGTCGGCGTAATGTTCTCGATTACGATGACGATTACGCGCACGCGTACGATTGACTCCCCCCCACACCGACCCCAAAGTCTGCTATACTACGATACCTAACTCGCACGATGCCCAGAGACACCGGGGTGCGTCCCAGGTGAAAACGCCGGCGCAGTAGCATTCCTGAAGAGCGGCGGGGTATCGGCTGTGCAGTCCCGAGAGGAGCAACATATGGCTGCCGTAGCGACCACCACGTTCCACGTATTGGTCAGTGATCCCGTGTCCGCGGAGGGGCTGCGTGCCCTGTTGGACGACCCGAACATTCAGGTGACCGTGAAGACGGACTTCACCCCCGACGAGCTGGCCGAGGCCATCGGCGCCTACGACGGACTGATTATCCGCTCGCAGACGAAGGTCACCGCGGAGATTCTCGCGAAGGCCGACAAGCTCAAGGTGATCGGCCGCGCCGGCGTGGGGGTCGACAACGTCGACGTGCCCGCCGCCACGCGCAAAGGCGTGGTGGTGCTCAACTCGCCGGAAGGCAACACCATGGCCGCCACCGAACACACCTGGGCGCTGCTGCTGTCGTTGGCGCGCAAGGTCTGCCCGGCGGATGCGAAGATGCGCCAGGGCAAGTGGGATCGGAAAAGTTTCACCGGCACCGAACTCTACGGCAAAACGCTGGGGGTGATCGGGCTGGGCAAGATCGGCGGCGCGGTGGCGCGGCGCGGGCAGGGGTTCGAGATGGACGTCATCGCCTACGACCCCTTCGTGACGCAGGAGACCGCGGTGCGGCTGGGCATCCAGCTCGCCGGTCTGGACGAACTGCTGCAAACCGCCGACTTCGTGACCATCCACGTGCCCAAGACGAAGGACACTGCCGACCTGCTCAACGCCGAGCGGCTGGCGACGATGAAGCCCACCGCGCGCCTCATCAATTGCGCGCGCGGCGGGGTGGTCAACGAACAGGCGCTGGCCGACGCGGTCAAGAACGGCGTCATCGCCGGCGCCGCGGTGGACGTCTACTCCACCGAGCCGCCCGCGCCGGACAACCCGCTGCTCGCGCTGTCGGCGACGGGCAACCTCAACCTGCTGCTCACCCCGCACCTGGGCGCCTCCACCGAGGAAGCGCAAGTGAAGGTGGCGGTGGACGTGTCGGAGCAGATTCGCGACTATTTCAACGGCATCCCGGCGCGCAGCGCGGTGAATATGCCCGCGCTCAGTCCCGAAGTGCTCGCCTCCCTGCGTCCGTACATGTCGCTGGTGGAGAAGCTGGGCAAATTCCACGGCCAGCTCATCGACGGCGCGGTGGCCTCGGTGGAGATCGTCTACAGCGGCGACATCACCGAGGAGAACACCAATCCGCTGGTGCCCGCGCTGCTGCAGGGTATCTTCACGCCGATCCTCGGTCCGAGCATCAACTCCGTCAACGCCCGCCTCATCGCCGACCAGCGTGGGGTGCAGATCACCGAGGTGAAGAGTTCGCAGGCCAGCGGCTACGCCAGCCTCATCACCGTCACCGTGCGCACCGAAGGCGGCACGCACACCATCTCCGGCACGCTGTTCGGCACCGATACCGCGCGCATCACTCGCGTGGACGACTACTGGGTGGAGATGGCGCCCGAGGGTACCTTCATCGTGGCCTACCACACCGACAAGCCGGGCATCATCGGCTCCGTCGGGCAGATCCTCGGCGCCCACGACATCAACATCGCCGGCATGCAGGTGGGCCGCGTCACCCCGCGCGGCATGGCCGTGATGGTCCTCGCCGTCGACGAACGCCCCGCCGACAAAGTGCTGGACAAAATCCGCGCCATCGCCGGCGTGGGGGATACGCGGTTGGTGGAGCTGTAAGCCGGGTAACGGATGGGTTGATAATTCACAGGGATGCAGGGGATGGATAGAATATTGTGCATCCGATCACGCATCCCGTGTGATGGCCGGCACTGTATGGAAGCATGACGGCAGTCGCGCGCCCGGGTGGAAGTGATAGTGCCCATGATCGATTTTCAGTTTTGTGGAGAATCGACCATGGGCACTACTCCGTTACCGGGCGCGGGGCTGCCGCCGACCTTCCACACCGTGCCGGCAACAGACCGGCTCTCCCCATCATCCTCAGTATCCCTTTCATCTCTGTGAATTCTCGACCCACCAACCTCTCGCTTACCCTTCGCAACGTTTCCCCCCGCAAACTGTCAAACCCGGTAACCGCTTTCCGGAGGTGTTTTCATGCGCTCCTGGCTGTTGCTCTTCCTCTTGCTCCCCCTCGCGCTGCACGCCGAGACGTACTACGTGCGTCAACACGGCAGCGACGCCGCCGACGGCAAAACCCCGAAGACCGCCTTCGCCACCGTGCTGCGCGGCGCGCAGGCGCTGCAGAACGCGGATACGCTGGTGATCGGGCCGGGGGCGTATACGGCGAATGCGTTTATGGCGGATCGGTGCGGAGCCGGTGACGCTGCTTTCGCTATTACCGGCGACGAAAGCGGCAAGCTCACGGGCGATCCGGCGGGCGCGGTGGTGGTTGCCCCGCAGGTTGCAGGTGAGCCGGCGTTGAGTTTCTATCGTTGTATCAGTCTGGCGATCTCCGGTCTCACCTTCCGCGGCACCGGGCAGGGAATCATGCTCGAAAAGTGCCAGACTATAGGTGTCCAACAGTGCACATTCGATGGATTATCCCGAGGAGTTGCCGTAGACGGCTGTAAAACAGTTTACATTATGACGAGTGTCATTTCGGGATGTACACTGGGCATCTTTATCAAATCATCGAGTAACGTTTGTGTTGGTCAGAATACGATAGTTAATGCGACTTCAGCAGGGGTTATCGTTCTGTCAAGCAATCAGGGATATATTGAGGGGTGTTTATTTGCCAATAACAACACCAATTTCACTGTAGATGATATTTCTGCTAATGATTGTTCCAGTAACTCAAACGCGTTATCTGGCATCACGGGACCTTGGGGTGCTGTTCCGCCAGTTGCGAATGTCTATGAATGGTCGGCGGCATCGGGACAGGATAGTAAAAGCATTTTCCTCACACCGTCCTTCGTTAATTCAAAGACCCATGATTTTCATATCGACCCACATATTTCCTGGCCGGGTGGACTTCCCGGTATGGGAATTTCATTAGAGTATACGACAGACCGCGATGGAAAGCCGTATCGTCAGCACGGTGCGGGATACTGTGTTGGCGCATATGATTTCCCCGACCCAATCATCCCCACGGGGTGGAAAGCTCTGAAGGCGGACTTGGGCAAAGAGGAACTGGGTAATGGGGTGCGGCAGAGCGCAGGTGTCTTTACCGAGGACGGCACGCTGGTGCGCACGTTGTTGGCGGACGCCACGGGCGTGCAGACCGTCTATTGGGACGGGCGCGACGATTTGGGGAATCCGGCGCCGGCGGGGAAGTACCAGGTGCGGGCGATTTCGCATAACGTGCGCCTGCTCGACGACGGGGCCATCGGGGACAACGGGAATCCGCGCGGGACGTACAACTGCGACGCCGCCGACCACGTAGTCGTGCTGCCGGACGGCGGGTTCCTCGTGTCCGCGAGCTACGATGAGGCGGGGTATGCCATTCGCCGCTACAACGCGGTGGGGCAGTCCACCTTCGCCAGTGCGCTCGCGGAAACCGGTTTCTGGGGCCTGGGAATGCACGGCGCGGACGTGATCGGCGGGCTGGGCAAGGACGACACCGCGCGGCTGGTGCGCATCGTGCTGCCCGGCGAGCGCGGGTTCATGGCCAGCGGCGCCGACGACTACCCGCTCCTCGCCAAGAGGGAAAAGGGTACACCGATGGGGCTGGCGGTGAAGGGGAATAACGCCTACGCCGCCCTCGCCGGGCTGAATGAGGTGCGCCGCATCGACCTGACCACCGGGCAGGTGACCGCCAAGTGGCCGGTGGCGAATGTGGGCGACATCGCCTGCGCCGCGGACGGCACGCTGTGGGTGGTCTCCGGCACCGACGTGCTGGCCCTCGGCGACGACGGCACGCCGGGCAAACGCTACACCACCCCGCTGGCGGCGGTGGATTTCCTCGCCGCGGGCAACGGGCGGCTGGCGGCCATCGACCGCAAAGCGTGCAAAGTGGCGCTGCTCGACGCCGCCACCGGGCACGTCATCACCACCCTCGGCAAGGACCGCACGAAGTCGTACTTCATGCCCGTCACGCCGGACACCTTCCGCGACCCGCGCGGGGCGGCCTTCCTGCCCGACGGGCGCCTGCTGCTCACCGAGCACAGCCGCGTGCGCATGATCGACCTGGAACACCCGACATCGAGCGTGGACCTGGTGAGCAACTTCATGGAGTCGTGCGTCACGCACCCGACGAAGCCGGAGTACGTCTACTGCGGCCTCGGCGTCTACCACGTGGACGAACAGACGCGCGCCTGGCAGTGGGTGGTGGAAACGCCGTGCCCGCCCTTCGTCTTCACCAAGGAGAACGACCCCTGGTATGAGAAGCGCATCGGCTCGCCCGGCGCGTCGTTGGTCATCGGCGGGCGGCCCTTCATCGTGTATTATGCGATCGGCAAGGGTGTTACGCTGCAGATGTACGACGTGACCGACCCGCTGCAGCCGCGCCTCGCGCTGAACTACGACAACACCGACAAAGTACTCGGCGGCTGGGCGTATGACACCATCTCCTTCGGCAAGGGCGGCGATTTGATCTGCGCCAACCAGACGTACACGCTCTCCTTCCGTACCATCCCGTGCAAGGGGCTGGACGCCAACAACAACCCCGTGTACGACTTCGCGCACCCGGTGGTGGCCGGCCCGCAGAAGGACCCGTCTCCGCGCGACATGAAGGAGATCAGCGCCATCGCCGCCGACCGCACCACGGGGGATGTCTACTACCTCGCCACCACCGCGCTGTACAACAAAATGGTGCCCGGCTGGGGCGCCGACGGCACGGGGGTGGGACGCAACACGCCGCAGGGCGTTCCGCTGTGGTACGCCAAAAGCTCCGGCGGCAACTACATGTCCATCTCCACGGTGAACGACGGCAAGCAGTCGTGGATCTTCGCCGCCAAGAGTTTTGGCGGGCAGACGGACGTCTTTGACGACGACGGCCTGCGCGTCACCACCGGCAACTGGGGCTGGCCGAGTGGGTACAGCATCGGCTTCGTGGACGTGCGCTTCGGCATCCACGCCTACCGGCGCGCCGACGGCGGGGTGGGGGCGTATGTGGAAGACGACGCCATCGGCCGCTTCGCGCGCTACCGGCTGGACGGCGCGGCGACGTATACGAAGCACCGCACCGCCTTCACCTGGGACGGCAACGGCGCCCCCGCCGGCCCCGCCCCGCTGGCGGATAAGACGGGCGGCGACGTGCTGCAGCGCCAACTCACCATCAAGAAGGTGACGCCCCTGCCGGTGGATGGCGACTGGACGCCGTGGGCGGCGCAGGGTGTCACCGCGCAGATCGTCGGCCTGCCCTGCAACGTGGGCTTCAAGCGCACCATGGCCGACGGGCTGATGCAGTCCTTCCGCGAAGGCACCATGATCGGCGCGCTGGCGCACGACGACAATAACTTCTACGCCTACTTCGTGGTCGCCGACGACACCGTGCGCTTCGACGCCACCACGCCCTTCATGCTGTGGGCCTACGACTCCATCGAGCTGTGGGCGGAAGAGGAGCAGTTCGGCCTGGGCATGACGCGCGACGGCACGCCGACGCTCTTCAAATGGCGCCAGCACAACGCCAAGGGCGGCGACTGGGCGGCCAACTACGCGCTGCCGAAGGAAGACATCTGGGCGCAGAAGCTGACCGACCTGGGCGCGCACCCGTTGGGCCAGCAACTGGCGGCGATCACCGGCACCTCCTTCACCGGGAAGATCGGCTACGCGGTGATGGCGCGCATCCCCTTCGAGGAAGTGAAGCTGGTGGGCGGCATCGCCGGGCGCAAGGGGGGCGAGATTCTGCCCATGACCGGCGCCGCCGGCGAAACGGTGCGTTTCGCCATCTCGCTCAACAACGTCTCGCTGCGCGGGCGCGCGCAGGACTACCAGATCGACTGGCCCTCGGGCAAGATGTTCGCCGACCCCACGCGGTCGTACCCGTTCGTGCTGGGCGAGTAACGCGGCGCCCGTGAAGCCCTGCGAGCCCCCTGTCCGCAATACGGGCAGGGGGTTATTTGTACCGGTTAACTATTGACAGGTTCGGTGGGAGGGGTATAATAAATCATCCCTTATTGGAGGTCTCTCTCCTATGCGCAAAGGCTTTACGCTCATCGAACTCCTGGTCGTCATCGCGATAATAGCGATTCTGGCGGCCATCCTCTTCCCCGTGTTCGCCAAAGCGCGCGAAAAGGCACGGCAGACGGCCTGTCTGAATAACCAGCGTCAGATCGCCACGGCATGCCTGATGTACGCGCAGGACAACAACGAACTACTGCCCACCGGCGCCACCGTGTGGGGTTCCCTCAACATGGACAAAGGCGTGCTGATCTGCCCCACCCTCGGCACGAAGTACTCCAACGGTTACGGCTACGACATGCAGTGCGACGGCGTGGCCCTCGGTGAAATCACCGACACCTCCGGCACCGTGCTCACCGCCGACGCGGTGACCACCGCCAACAACCTGCTCTACTCCCCCGCCAACGTCGACTACCGCCACGGCAGCAAGACCATCATGACCTGCGTGGACGGCCACGCGGAGATCACCACCCTCGCGCTGGTCTGCCCGCCGCTCACTAACGACCTGACCTCCGGCCTGCCCACCGGCACGTTGGTCGACGGCACCAATGGCTGGACCCGCACCGGGTATTACCGCAACGGGTATGCCTACACGAACTACGACGACGGCGCCGGCTTCCCCGGTGGCGACAAGGGTGGCGGCGGCAACAGCCATCAGTGCAACGTAAACACGTCGTATGGCCAACCCGCGCCCTGTCTGTATTTGGCAGCCAACTCCGACGGGCAGAGCAACGAGAGCTGCTCGCATACCATCAGTGTGCCGACGGGTTCCACGGCGTGGGCGGTGTCGATGGACGCCGAGTTGATGGACATCGCCGGGCAGAACGACCGCTCGCAGATTTACATTACGCTCAACGATTCTACCGCCAAGACGGTCGTCTATTTCTACCTGTATGACTGGAACAACACCGGTTACGGCGTGAACTTCAACAACAAGGTGATTTACAGCAGCGGCGTCGCCCACGGCATCTATCCCAACATGGGCGGCTGGCGGCACCTGACCTTCGTCGGCTACGGCTCGCAGGTTTGCCTGGCCGTCAACGGCACGCTCTTCACCGGTTCCGTCTACACGGCCGGCGCCAACGTCATGGACCCGGTACAGACGTTGAAATTTTTAGACGTCACCGGCTACGGCAACATTCGCATCGGCTTCGACAACGTGAAGTACGGCGCGAAGTAACTCCTTCCCCAGACGTAAAAACGCACCCCCGGCCGCGCGGCCGGGGGTGCGTCTGTTTTACCAGGGGGTGCATATATCAGGCGGACTTCTGCACGCCGAGGGCTTCCTTCAGCGCCGCTTGCAGCACCTGGGAGTAGTTGACGCGGTGGCGGTCGGCTAATTGTTTGAGCCATTTGGGCATCGTCACGGTCGTTTTGACCGCCTGGTTCTCCCGCGTGCGACGCATCAGCAGTAGATTGGCGACAATCAGCACCACCGCCTGATCCGAATTCGGGTGCAGATCATGCACCGGCGTGGGTGCCGGAATCGGCATCTCGTCTTCTTCGAGAATGCTCAGGTAGCCTTCGAGCGCCTCCTGTGCCATCCAGTAGGCATCCTCTGCCGTGTCGGCACACGTCACGCACCCGGGAAGATCGGGAAACGCCACACTCACCGCACCGTCTTCAAAGGTGAACACCGCGGGATAGATCCGCATGTCGGACATAATAACCTCGCCTTACACCAGTTGCGCCTGCTTCAGGATGGCGTGCGCCGTGCCCTTCGGCAATGACTTTTTCGGGTGCGGGATCGTTACGATACCCGGTTTCGCCGGATGCTTGAAATGATAATGGCTGCCGGTCACCTTCCGTAGATACCATCCATCTGCTTCGACCAGCTTGATTAGATCCGTCGAACTGTAATCCATCGGTATCGTCCCACATCCCAGGAATGAATACATACTATTATATGTACAACGACGCCGGATGGCAAGGATTTGCGCTATTTGCAAGGTGCTTCCCCTCATCTCGGCGAATTGATGTACTATGCGCTTTACGCGCCTGGAAGTGTTTACCGGGGTTCGTTTCACTCGCGCGTACCCGCCCGGCGTGTCCGTGCCGGGGGGGCGTTTCGGGTGGCCGCCGCGCACCTTCGATCTCGACTACCACCCCTTCTTCCTCGGGTGGCTGTCGCGCTGGGTGTGGCGCTTCGTGTCGTACCGCGTCACGAAGGCCGGACACTGGTTCTTCTGGCCCACGCTGGCCATCGCCCTACTCGGCAGCACCTCGCTGGACGTGCAGGCGTATGTGCTTTTCCTCTACGTCGGTTTGCTGTGGGCCGTCGCCCTGGTGACGGCGCTCTGCCTGCCGCCGCGCGTGGCGCTGGAGGTGCTGCACACCGAGCGCATCTGCGCGGGGGAGACACTGCCCATCGACATCGGCGTGGAGAACCAGGGGAGCCGCCCGCTGCCGGCGCTGGAGGTGCTGCCCATCCGCGTGCCGCCGGGGCTGGCGCCGGAGCCGCCGCTGGGGGTGCTGGCGCCGCCGCTGGCGCCGGGAGCGCGGGCGCGAGTGCGGTTGGGCCTGCGTGCACTGCACCGCGGTGTCTACGCCCTACCCGGCTACCAGGTCGCCACCGACTTCCCCTTCGGCCTCTTTTACGCCTACCGCCTGCACCTGCGCGCGCGTCCGCTGCTGGTCTACCCGCACTTCACGCGCCTCATGGAGCTGGCGCTGCCGCAGGGGTTCCGTGGGGCGCCGGGCGGGGTGGCGCTGCGCGCGCGGCAGGGGGATTCCTTCGAGCTGCTCGGTACGCGGGAGTACCAGCAGGGCGACAGTGTGCGCAATATCGACTGGCGCGCCACCGCCCGCATGCAGACGGCCATCGTGCGCGAGTATTCGCAGGAGTATCTGCAACGCGTCGGCGTGGTGCTCGATACCTACGTGCCGAAGCGCGCAAAGCCGGGAGCGTATGAGGATTTCGAGCGCGCCGTGTCGCTCTGCGCGGGGATCAGCGACTACATGGCGCGTAAGGAATACATGGTCGACCTGTTCGCCGCCGGGCCGAACCTTTACCATCTGACCGCCGGA
Organism: uncultured bacterium; assembly: GCA_903928345.1. Taxonomy (GTDB): domain Bacteria; phylum Armatimonadota; class Hebobacteria; order CAIYQO01; family CAIYQO01. The sequence goes on from CAIYQO010000194.1 coordinate 122,112, forward strand.
CGCAGCCTGACCTACCTGGACGAGATCCTCGACATCCTCGCCTGCGTGGGGCACAACCCGGAGGAGCCCTTCGCCACGCTGGAGCCGGAGATCAGCCAGACACTGGGGAAGATCTCCCTGGTCATCGGCGTCTTCCTCGACTGGAACCCCGCCCGGCAGGCCTTCGTGGAGGGGTTGGCGCGGCACGGCACGGCGGTGAAGGTGGTGGTGGTGCGCGACACCCCGTGCACCACCAGTCCGCAGGCGTCGCCGTGGCCGGGCGGACTGACGGTGATCTCTAAAGCCGACTTCCTGGCCGGCGCGGAGGTGCTCTGATGGTCGAGCGTCCACCGCTGCCGTTGCTGACCATGCTGCTGGTGCCCATCGTCACGCTCTTTCTCTCCACGCAGGCCTCTCCGCTGCTGCTCGTGTGCCTGCTGCTCATCGTACTGGCATATCCCGTGCGCTGGCGCCTCGACGTAGAGGCCGCCGCCTGGGCGGTGCGGCTGGGGCTGTTCCTGGCCGCCGCCGTCACCGCCCTTCTCAACTCGCCGGAAAGCCTCTCCAGCCCCATCGACCTGCGCTGGACGAACGTCATCGGCGCCATCTGCGCGGTAGAGGTCACGCTGCAGCTCTGGCGCGCGCGGCCCCATCGCGGGTTGCTCTTCACCCTGCCCGGCGTGGTTTTTCTGATGGCGAGCAACACGGTGACCGCGGGGATCATCCCCTTTGCGGCGCCGGCGTACCTGCTCGCCCTCATGCTCACGCTGCCCGGGCACCGCGGCGCCCCCGCCCCGCGCGCGCCGCGGTTGGCGCGCGCCGCCGTGCTGTTGCTGGCGGGGACGCTGGCGCTGGGACTGCTCTGCAACGTCGAGGTATACCGGCACCGCCTGGGCATTTACGCGCTGGGCGAGCGCCTGATGGGCCTGCACGAGCCGGATGTCGCCGGCGTCTCCCTCGACCCGTCGCTGGGGGACACCTTCGGCCTGCGCGGCTCCCCACGGCGCATGTTGCGGCTGACGGGCTATGCCCAACCGCTCTACCTGCGCGCGATGGCCTTCGACACCTACGACCACGGGCAGTGGCTGCCGAAGGCGGACGCGCGCGGGCTGATGCTCATCTACAAGCACGGCGCCACCCCCAAAATGCCCGGGCAACGCGTGCACGTGGCGCCGCTCACCCCGGAGGCGCGCCAGGTGATCTACCTGCCGCTGCGCGCCGCCGGGCTGATCGGCGACACCACGCCCCAATGGGCGCCGCAGGACGGCGGACCGGTAGAGGGATCGACGACCACGTGGCAGGCGTATGACTTCGCGCTGGCGCGTCCCGGTGCCCCGGCACTGTGGCCCGCGCCGGACGCCACGCATCGCGCCGCGCTGCTCACCGTGCCGCGCGAGATCGATCGCCGCGTGTGCGCGCTGGCGGCACGCATCGGGACGCACACGCAGACGGCGCAGGAGAAGATCAACGCCGTGACCGACTACCTGCTGCTGCACTACCGGTACAGCACCTATTTCCGCGCGGGGACGGGCGATCCGGTGTCGCGCTTCCTGCTTGGGCACGACGGCGCGCACTGCGAGTATTTCGCCGCCGGCGCCACCATGCTGCTGCGCTGCCTGGGCGTGCCCACCCGCTACGTGATCGGCTACTACGCCCACGAGCCGCGCGACGGCGGGCTGCTGGTGCGCCAGCGCGATGCCCATGCCTGGGCGGAAAGCTGGGTGGATGGTCGCTGGGTGACGGTGGACGCCACCCCCGGCGGCGGGCGCCCGGACGGGTCGGACGAGGGGCGGCCGGGTATGCTGCTGATGCTGTGGGAGGACGTACAGGACCTGTTCGCCCGCGTGCAGACGTGGATCACCACCCTGGCGCCGCTGCAACTCGTCGGCGTGGTGGCGCTGGTGGTGGTGCCCTTCTTCCTGTGGCAGATGTGGAACGCGCGCCGCGCCCGCGTGCGGGTCGTCGCCGCCGCGGGGTATCCGGTGCCCGACGCCGTGCTGCGCGCCTATACCGAGCGCTTCACCGCCTGGTTGGGACGCGCCGGCGCGCCGTGCCCGGAAACGCGTCCGTGGGGCGAGCACGTGGCCCGTCATCCGCTGCCGCAAGCCGCCGCCTTCGTGGCCGCCTACAACGCCGCGCGCTTCGGCGCGCCGATCCCCGACGCCGCGGCGCACCTCGCCGCGCTGCTGACCGAACTGGAACGCGGGCCGCTGCCGCACGCACCCCATGAGGAGGGATAAATGCCAACCATCACCGCCGCCTTGCAGGCGCTGGAAACGAACTTGAACACCGTTATCCGCGGCAAGGCAGAGGCCATCCAACTGGTGGTTATTTCGCTGCTGGCCAACGGGCACACGCTGCTGGAGGACGTGCCCGGCACGGGGAAAACGACGCTGGCCAAATCGCTGGCGCGCTCCATCGACGGGGAGTTCCGGCGCATCCAGTTCACCCCCGACCTGCTGCCCGCCGACGTGACCGGCTCCAGCGTCTACCACCCGCAGGACGGCTCCTTCGAGTTCCGCGAGGGGCCGGTCTTCACCAATGTGCTGCTCGCCGACGAGATCAACCGCACCTCACCGCGCACGCAGTCGGCGCTGCTGGAGGTGATGAGCGAGCGCCAGGTGTCGGTGGAGGGGCACAAGCGCGCCGTGCCCGACCCCTTCTTCGTCATCGCCACGCAGAATCCGAGCGAATTCCACGGCACCTACCCGCTGCCCGAGGCGCAGCTCGACCGCTTCACCCTCTGCGTCACGCTGGGCTATCCGGCGCCCAGCGACGAGCTGGATATCCTCTACAGCCACAACGATCACGAGCCCTTCGACGACCTGCAGCCGGTGGTGACTCCCGCGGAGATCCTGGCGCTGCAGCAGGCGGTGAAGGCGGTGCGCGTGGACCGCGCGGTGGCCGAGTACCTGCTGCGCCTGGTGGACGCCACCCGCCGCGACCCGCGCGTGCGCCTGCCCATCTCCCCGCGCGGCTCGCTGGCGCTCTACCGCTGCGCCCAGGCGCTGGCCTTCCGCGCCGAGCGCGACTTCGTGCTCCCCGAGGACATCCGCGCGCTGGCCGTCCCCGTCCTCGCCCACCGCCTCACCCTCGACACCAAAGCCCGCTACGGCGGCGTGCTGCCCCAGCACCTGCTGGAAGAGGCGCTGGCGGGGATACCGGTGCCGCGGTGATGGGGGAACGAGAAACCGCAGATTACACAGATTTTCACAGAGTTTATGTGCCGGGTGAAAGAACGAGAAGGCGTACTTTGGAGTGCGGCAAGTATTGCCGCTTTCATTTTGTGACGATCTTCTCTACCGCTTCCGCGTGTAGCAGAACAGTTCATAATGGCGAAAAAAGGAAAGCGGCAATGCTTGCCGCACTCCAAAATGACTGCATTTACACCGATGTTCTGCCATGTTACACTACCCCTTGGAGGATGATATGCGCTTTTTCGCTCTGATCTTTTTGCTGCTGTGCGCCGGGGTGGCGTGGGGCACGGTGGCGTTGCCGCCGGTGTTCGGGGACAACGCGGTACTGCAGGCGGGGATGCCGGTGCCGGTGTGGGGCACGGCGGGGCCGGGCGAGGCGGTGACGGTGGCCATCGACGGGCAGACGGTCGCCGTGAAGGCCGACGCCGCGGGATGCTGGCGCGCGGTGCTGCACAAGCATGCCGCCGGCGGGCCGTTCACCCTCACCGCGACGGGGGCGAAGAACGCCGTCACGGCGGCGAACGTCCTCTTCGGCGAGGTGTGGTTCTGCTCCGGGCAGTCCAACATGCAGTTCACCCTCGACCGCGCCGACAACGGCAAGGAGGCCGCGGCGACCGCCGACTTCCCCACCATGCGCATGTTCACCGGCAACGCCCAGGTGGCCTACACGCCGCAGACGACCATCAAAGGCAGTTGGGTCGTGTGCACGCCGGAGACGGCGCCGAAGTTTTCCGCCGTGGGTTTTTTCTTCGGCCGGGAGATCTTGCGCGCCCGCAAAACCCCCGTGGGCCTGCTGCACGTGTCGCAGGGGTGGACGCCCGGCGAGGCGTGGATGAGCCGTGAGTCGCTGCTCGCCGATCCCGACCTGAAGATCATCGTCGACCGCTGGGACGCGATCACCAAGTACGCGCGGGATTACCCCGCGCTGAAGAAGGCGTGGGACGACGCGTGCGCCAAGGCGAAGGCGGACAACACCCCCGCGCCGCCGGAGCCCGTCAGGCCGAAGGACCCGAACTTCCTGCACCGCGCGTGCGGCTACTGGAACGGCGGCATCGCGCCGCTGGTCGGTTACGCGATCCGCGGGGTGATCTGGTACCAGGGTGAGACGAACGAGGTGCGCGCCAATCAGTACCGCAAAGAGTTCACGGCGCTCATCCGTTGCTGGCGCAAGGCGTGGGGGCAGGGCGATCTGCCCTTCCTCTTCGTGCAGGTCTCCAGCGTGCTGCCTCCCGACCCGCAACCCATCGAGAGCGAGTGGGCGGAGCTGCGTGAGGCGCAGGCGCTGGCGCTGAAGCTGCCCAACACCGGCATGGCGGTCACCGTGGACATCGGGCTGGAGAAGGACGTGCACCCCCTGGATAAGGTGGACGTGGGCTACCGCCTGGGCCTGCTGGCGCGCGCGCTGGTGTATAAGGAAACGGTGCCCTGCTACGGGCCGCTCTACCAGGGGATGAAGGTCGAGGGCAAGAAGATCCGCCTCCGCTTCACCCACACTGACGGCGGGCTGCTGGTGAAGGGCGACACGCTGCGTGGCTTCGACATCGCCGGCGCCGATCACAAATTCGTGCACGCCCAGGCGACCATCGACAAAGACACCGTGCTCGTGTGGGCCGACGGCGTGCCCGCCCCGGTCGCCGTGCGCTACGCCTGGGCCAACAACCCCATGCCCATCGTCCTCTTCAACGGCCTCCACCTCCCCGTCGCCCCCTTCCGCACCGACAACTGGCCGGGCAAAACGGTGGGGTTCACGAAGCTGACCGTCGATATGATGTAATGGATTAGTGAGCGGATCGGCCTTCTCTTGCTCCGAAGGAGCGTGCGAGGCTAGCCACGGGCGTGAGCCCGTGGTGGTCGGATAGAGAAAGACCCGAGCCCCGAGGGGGCGACAGACAAACCATCTGCCGCCCCGTCGGGGCTCGGTTGTTCAGAACTCTGAGACCACGGGTCGCACCCGTGGCTAGCGTCGCACGCTCCTTCGGAGCTACAAGTCTCGTCCCCCCCATCACCCATTTTTCACTTTTCCGCCCAAATCCGCTACAATACCCCCATGCTGACTCTCGAGTATAGCGCGATGGAACTCACCGCGCGGCTGGGGGCGTGCGACCTGTGTCCGCATGCCTGTGGGGTGAACCGGCTGATGGGGCAGGTGGGGCGCTGCGGCATTGGGGCGCGGGCGCGGGTGGCGTCGGCGTGCGACCATCACGGCGAGGAACCGGCGCTGAGCGGCACGCGCGGGGCGGGCACGCTCTTCACCGCCGGCTGCAACCTGCGCTGCCTGTATTGCCAGAACGCGCAGATCAGCCAGGGCGACCTCGCCGCCTATCCCGAATATGACACCGACGCGTTGGCCGACGCCTATTTCGCGTTGCAGGCGCGCGGGGTGCACAACCTGGCGTGGGTGTCGCCCACGCACGTCATCGCGCAACTGGTGGCCGCCCTCGTCCCCGCGCGCGCCGACGGGCTGGCGCTGCCCGTGGTGTACAACTCCAACGGCTACGACCGCGTGGACGTGCTGCGCCTGCTCGAGGGCGTGGTGGATATCTACCTGCCCGACCTGAAATACGCCGACGACGCGACGGCGGAGGCCCTCTCCGGCGCCCCCGGCTACACCGATACCGCGCTGGCCGCCATCCGCGAGATGTACCGCCAGGTCGGCGACCTGGAGCTGGACGGCGACGGCCTCGCCCGGCGCGGGGTCATCGTGCGCCACCTGGTGCTCCCCGGCGACCTTTCCGGCACGCGCACCGCCCTGCGCCGCCTCGCCGAGGAGGTGAGCCCGACGATCACCGTGAGCCTGATGGCGCAATACTACCCCGCCCACCGCGCCGCCGCCCACCCCCTCCTCGCCCGCCCCCTCACCGCCGCCGAATACGACACCGCCCTCGACGCCTTCGCCGACGCCGGCCTGGAAAACGGCTGGGCCCAGGAGCCGAAGGCGTCCGAGACGTACCGTCCGGACTTCGAGGCGGGGCATCCGTTCGAGGGGTAATGGGAAGGTTCCAACGTTCAAAGACCCGGTTGACGGCAACCGGGTCTTTGAACGTTGGAACTTTGAACTACCTCACGTCACCCGCACCAGCACCGGGCAATCCCGTACCAGCAACCCGGGGATGACCGTTTGGCCTCCCTCGTGCTCGACCCGCAGCGCCTGCTCCACCCCGTTCAGCGGGTCGTAGGCGGTGGCGTGGTGGGTGCCGTCGAGGGTGACGGTGACGGGGGTGCCGGGGTGCACGTCCACCGGGCGACCGGGGAGCCAGAGGGCGACGGCGCCGATCAGCGGCAGGGCGACCACCTCGGCGCCGGTGACGGTGACGGGGAAGGCCGCCGGTTGCAGGCCGTCGAGGGCGCCCGCCAGGTTGCGCATGGCGTAGTAGGCGGCCTGCGGCTGCTGCGGGGTGATGGGGTCGGCAGCCGTGCCGCGGCGCAGCAGGGTGAGGTCGAGCGGGTAGTAGTTGCTCCACGTCTCGCAGAAGAAGCTGCCCACCCCCAGCGCGGTGTGCGCCACGCTGAGCTGCGCCACGATCTTCGCCTTGGCGATCTCGCTGCACGTCCAGTCGCCCCACCAATTCGGCGGCGTGGGCGCGGGATAATTGGCCGCATAGTTCCACTCGCTGGCCAGCAGCTCCCCGCGGAAGCCGTGGGCGGCGCAGTAGCCGGCAAAGGCGCGCACGTCGGCGATGTAGCCCCGGAAGCGCGGCTCGTCGGGGTCGCACTGGTAGAAGGGGTGGTAGCCGATCAGGTCCACGTCTGCCGCCAGCGCGCGGATGGACTCGAGCATCGGTCCCGTCCACGAACCCGCCTCCAGCTCCGCGGCCGGCGTCGTCGCGATGCCGTGTGGGAAGCCGGCGAAGGACCCGAGCATCACCTGTGCCTCCGGCGCCAGCTCGCGGATGATGGGGATGGTCACCCGCGCCAGCGCCAGGTAGTCCGCCAGGTTCGGCGCGTCGCCCCAATACGGCTCGCAGTTCCACTCGTTCCAGATCTCGAAAACCTTCACCCGGTCGCGGAAGTGCGTCACCATATAGCGCACGTAGCGTTCCCACGCCGCCAGCGCCTCGGGGGTGGTGGGCGGTTTCGGGTTCTCGTAATACCACTCCCACAACTGCGGCAGCCGGCGCGTCGGATCGGGCTGGCAGTAGTGGCGGTTGCCGAAGCCCAGCGCGAGGACGATGTCCACCCCGCGCTCCACCAGGTACGTCACCGCCGCGTCGGCCTCCGGGTCCATCGCCAGTACGCCGGGCGTCTTCTCCACCCAGTGCCAGTTCACCGGGTCGTCGTGGTAGCCGATGCGCGCCCACTTCAGTCCCAGGTCGGTGTGGATGGGCCACAACCAGCGGTGCTCGTCGGTCGTCTGCCCCATGGAGTGCTGCGTCGAACTCGTCTGCACCCCCGTGCCGCGGGTGACCAGCGCCGCGTCCTGCCCGGCGGCGTCGTAGACTTCGACCGCGCTGATGGAGAAGCCGTGCAGCCAGTTCTCCACCCGCGGCAGGTGCGTGCCGATGACGCGGATTTGCTTGGCCGGCTGCGCGGGGAAGTCCACCGTGAAGGCGCGCAGGTCGGGCGTGTCTGCCGTCGTGCCGTGGAAGACCGTCGCCCACGTCGCCCCGTCGCGGCTGAGTTGCACCTCCAACTCGGCCGGCAGCGCCATCCCCACCTCTACCGCGCCGGTGTCGAGGTGCATGGAGCCGAACTGCTCGCGCGGGGCGGGCACGCGCTTGCGCAGGGTCACGCGGGTGAGCGTGCGCTCCAGAGGCAGGTCGAGTCGAATCCACACCGTCTCTGCGTCCGCCGAGGGTTGCGTGCGGCTGCACCAGCAGGTGGTGGGGTCGCCGTCAATGAGGTGGATCGCCTCCAGCGGCGTGTAGTCGTTCGCCGCCGTGCGCGGCATGCGCGGCGTGGTGGCCCCCAGCCGGTTGCTGCCGATCTCCGCGCTGCACTTCACCGGCACCTTCACGCGCGGCGCCTCGTTCCCCACCTGCAGCGGCGCGTCGTCCAGCAAATCCGGCGCCGCGGCGAGGATATGCGTGTAGCCATACGTCGTCACCGGCACGCCGTGGCAGACGGCGAGGGTGCGGGGGTCGGCGAAGGGAGTGGTGACGCGGGGGTCGGGCATGGGGTGCCTCCTACAGAGCGGGCCATGTAGAGCTTTAGGACCGACTGAAGTCGGGGCTGTCGGGCCGTTCGGCCGGTCGTCCGCCTCCGCGGACGAGGTTAGGGAAGAGGTGATTTCCCGTCTTCCTTGCGTCCCTGGAGAGGGACGCCCGGCGCTTGCCGCCCGATAGCCCCGACTTCAGTCGGTCAGTATTTCAGATACGGCGAACGGGTGTCGCCGCTTACGGGATCACCTTGTTCAGCGGATACTCGATGATATCCTGGGCGCCGGCGGCTTTGAGTTGGGGGATGATTTCGCGGACGGTCTTTTCGTCGATGACCGTCTCCACCGCCACCCAGGGGCCGTTGGAGAGCTTGCTCACGGTGGGGCCCTTCATGGAGGGGAGGAGGCTGATGACGCGGCCGATATGGTCTTCCGGCACGTTCATCTTCAGCCCGACTTTGCCCTCGGCGCGCAGCGCGCCCTGCAGCAGCATGGAGAGCTGTTCGATCTTGCGGCGCTTCGCCGGGTCGGCCCAGGCGGTTTTGTTGGCGATGAGCACGGTGACGGACTCGATGACGGTGTCCATGATGCGCAGGTTGTTGGCGCGCAGCGAGCTGCCCGTCTCGGTGACGTCCACGATGGCATCCACCAGCGCGGGCACCTTGGCCTCGGTGGCGCCCCAGGAGAACTCCACGTGCGCCGTCACGCCGTTGCGCGCCAGGTAGCGCTCGGTGGTGTGCACCAGCTCGGTGGCGATGCGCTTGCCCTGCAGGTCGTGCACGGTGTGCATCGTGGAGTCGTTCGGCACGGCGACGACCCAGCGCACCGGTTTGGCCTCCTGCTTGGCGTAGACCAGCGCGGCCACCTCTTCGACGTCGGCGTCGTTCTCCGCCACCCAGTCGCGCCCGGTCAGGCCGCAGTCCATCACGCCGTCCTGCACGTAGCGGGCGATCTCCTGCGCGCGGATGAGCACGGCTTCCAGCTCCGGGTCGTCCATGCGCGGGAAGTAGGAGCGCGACGACGTGGAGATATTCCACCCGGCGCGCTGGAAGAGGCGATAGGTCGATTCCTGCAAACTGCCTTTGGGCAGCGCGATTTTCACGCGAGTCTCAGACATTTGGTTACTCCATGGAATAGGTGAACGGGTGGTATTATACCGGCGGAAGCGCTTCGGGGTCAATGTACGAGGGTGCCGTTTGCACCGCGCGTATATTTCCGCTACAATGCAGATTCAAGGAGACCACATGGCCACGCTTCTGTCAACGTCGCCGCACGTGCTGGCGGTGTGTTCCTCCGCTTCCGCCCCCTGGCTCGACGCGCTGCAGGCCTACTGCACGCGCGCCGCCGTGCCGTGCGAGTGCGTGGCGACCCTCGCGGCGTTGCCCGGCGCCTTGACCGCGCAGCCGACGGTGCTGGTGCTCGCCGGCGCGTGGGCCGACCCTGTCTGCCATACCGCTATCGGGCTGGCCCGCGTGGTGGCGCCGGAGGCGGCGTTGCTGCTCTGCTGCGACGATGCCCCCGACGCGCTGGCGCTGGACGACGCCGGCCTGTTCGGCGCCTGCCCCGGCGGCGACGCGGAGACGCTGGCGCGCTGGGTGCACGCCGCCACGGTGGCCGTGCAGGGGCAGTCGCGCCTGCGGGAGCGTCAGGCGCAGTCGGTTAGCAGCCTGGCACATGCCCTGCGCAGCGTAGACCCCTTTGCCAGCGTGCTCTACTCCGTGCTTACCACCGCCGTGGCCGTGCTCACGCAGGACGGCGCCGCGGACGGCCTCACCGGCGCGCTGCTGCTGGTGGACGACATCGGCAACCTTACCCTCGGCGCGGGCCTGCCGCCTTTTCAGGACGAACTGCCCCCCGAGGCGCTCGCCGTGGCAGAGCGCGCCGCCGAGCGCCTGACGGTGGCGCGCGCGGATACCTTCACCGCGTTGCCGCTGCAGTGGCGCGACCACCCGCACGGGGTGCTGCTCTTTGCCGGCACGGCGCTGCCCGACCCGCTGCCCGACCTGGCGCGCCTGCTCGTCGACTTCACCGCCGCCGCGCTGGAAAACGCCGTGCTCTTCGAGCTGGCCGCGGTGGACTCCACCACGCGTACCTTCACGCGCACCTATGCCATCAAACGGCTCTATGAGGCGCTCAAGGGGGCGTTCCGCAGCGGGCAGGAGATCAGTGTGCTTATGCTCGATCTCGACCGCTTCAAACAGATCAACGACACCTTCGGCCACCTCACCGGCGACCGCGTGCTGCGCGACGTGGGCGGCCTGCTCCACCACGCGTTGCGCGAGACGGATATCCTGGGCCGCTACGGGGGCGATGAATTCCTGATCGTGCTGCCCAACACCGACAGTGTGGGCAGCCGCGCGGTGGCCGGGCGCATCGCCGCCTCGGTAGAAGCGTACCGGCTGGCGGTGGACAACGTGGAGGTGTCGGTGGATATCAGCATCGGCATCGGTGGCATCGCGCACCAGGGTGACGCGCCCGACGCCGCCGCGCTACGCCCCGCCCACGACTTCTTCCAACACGCCCTGGAACGCGTCATCGCCCAGGCCGACGGCCTGATGTACATGGCGAAGCACGGGGAGACGTATCCGCACATCAGCGCCGCCACCCCGCTGTCGTGGGGGCAGTTGATGCGGACGCGGGGGTAATCCCCCATTCGTGCTCGTGCTCGTGCTCGTAATCGAAATGTCGAACTATTGGGACGTTTCGATTACGATTACGCGCACGATTACGCGCACGATTCGGCTAGACTTCGACCACTTTCCCCTGTTTCTCCCGCAAGGTCGTCACCATTTCGGCGATGATGGCGTCGGTGGTGATGCCTTCCGCTTCGCCTTCGAAGTTGAGAAGCATGCGGTGGCGGAGGACGGGGGGGGCGACGGCGGCCACGTCGTCGAAGGCTACGTGGAAGCGGCCGTCGAAGAGGGCGTGCACCTTGGCGGCGAGTACGATGCCCTGGGCGCCGCGCGGGCTGGCGCCGAAGCGCACGAAGCGTTTCGCCTGCGCGGTGGCGAACTCGCTGGTGGGGTGCGAGGCGTGCACGAGCTGCAGCGCGAAGGTCTGCACGTGCGGGGCGATGGGGATTTCGCGCACGAAGCGGCGCATCTCGATAAGGCGCGCGCCGTCGAGCACCGGCGTCGCCTGCGCGTTGGCGGTGGAGGTGGTGCGGTCCACGATGGCGCCCATCTCCTCCAGCGACGGCGCGCCGACGAGGAGCTTGAAGAGGAAGCGGTCGAGCTGTGCCTCGGGCAGCGGGTAGGTGCCTTGCTGTTCGATGGGGTTTTGCGTGGCGAGCACGAAGAAGGGTTGCGGCAGTTGGCGCACGACCCCCGCCACGGTGACGGAATGCTCCTGCATCGCTTCCAGCATAGCCGACTGCGTTTTGGGCGTGGCGCGGTTGATCTCGTCCGCGAGTACGATGCTGGCGAAGACGGGGCCGGGTTGGAACTGAAACTCCTTGCGCCCGCCGTCCCCTTCCACCAGGATGTTGGTGCCGGTGATGTCGGAAGGCATCAGGTCGGGGGTGAACTGGATGCGCGCGAACTGCAGGCTCAGCGCGTCCGCCAGCGTGCGGATGAGCATCGTTTTGCCCAGCCCCGGCAGACCCTCCAGCAGTCCGTGTCCGCCCGCCAGCACGCAGATGAGTACCCCGTCGATGATCTCCCGCTGCCCGACGATGACCTTTTGCACCTCCGCGCGCAACCGGGCGATATCCGTCTGTAACGCCGCCGCCTGTGCCTCCACCGACATGTGAGACTCCTTCCGTGATGTGGTCGCCGTATGCGTCGTAGCTCGCGAGTACGCTCGCCCTCCCAAAAATCCGCAATCCGCAATGGACTTACGCCGGCACACGCTCCTGCCAGCCGAAGAGGCCGGCGATGGTGTTGCCCATCACCAGGGCGCGCTGGGCGTCGGTGATGCTGGAGAATTTGGCGGTGAGGAAGGCGGAGGAGAAGCAACTGATGGGGAAGCCGGAGGTGAAGATCAGCCGGTCGGCTCCGACTTCGTTCGCCAGGAATTCGATGGTGTCGCCGCCGCAGAGCAGGCGCGTGGCGAGATAGGTGTTCGGGCGGGCGCGCAGCAGCAGCATCGTCTCGGTGAGGGTGGGCAGCGTCACATCGAGGAGGATGACGGGCATCGACAACTGCTCCGTCGCGCGCAGCACATCCGAGGCCGCGCCTTCGCGCCCGGCCTCGATCATCACCGGCAGCTCCAGCGCGTTCAGCCGCGCGAGGAGCTGCGTGGCCGCCAGGTTGCCCAGCGACCACCCCTGCGCGGTGGGGAAGAGCGCCACCACGCGGAAGCCTTGCTCCTTGCAAAACTCCGCCTGGGCCACGCCGTTGACACGCGGATCGGCCACGCCGATGGGGATCAGCCGCGCGTCCTGCCGGCTGGCGGCATAGGTGGCGGCGTTCCCCGCGGCGGCATCGAGAAAGATGCCGGTGGTGGACAGCGCGCACGCGCGGTCCAGCCGGTACTTCTCCAACCCGCTGATCAGGTGCTCTACCGGGTGGTCGAACGGCATCCCCGGCCAGCTACCAAACAGCGTGAACCCATCGATGAGCATCGCGTTACCTCGCTGTTCTACTTCCACGCGCGGACGGCACTTCCTTGTGTGGCGTGAAACTCAGAAACCGTAGAGCTGTTCACCGCGTGGCCAGCGCGATGGCCTCCACGTGCCAGGTCTGCGGGAACATGTCCACCGGCTGCACGTATTGCAGCTTGTAGCCCAGCGCGGTCAGGTCGCCGGCGTCGCGTCCCAGCGTGGCGGGATCGCAGGAGATGAGCACCACGCGCTCGGTCTCCAGCGCGACCAGGTGCTCCAGCACGGGGCGTCCGGCCCCCTTGCGTGGGGGATCGAGCACCACCACGTCTACCTGCCGTCCCTTGCGCACCAGGCGCGGGAAGAGGATCTCCACGCGGCCTTCGTACAGCTTCACCTCGTGCAGGCCGTACTGGCCCAGGTTGCGATCCGCGTCGCGCAGCGCAATGGGGTGTTCCTCGATGCCCAGCGCGCGCCCGGCCTGCTGCGCCAGCGGGATGAGGAAGGTGCCCACGCCGCAGTAGCCGTCCGCCACCGAGCGGCCATGCAGCTCGCCGGCATAGGACAGCGCCAGCTCCACCAGCCGCGCCGCCTGTGTGGTGTTCACCTGAAAGAAGGATTCCGCGGAGACGCCGTACTCCCACGCGGCCAGACGCTGCATCAGATGCCCGCGCCCGGTGAGGAGTTCCGCCAGGGTGCGCCGCACCACCGACTTGCCGTGCACGCGCGACCAGAGCACGCCCACCAGCGCCGGCACGCGCGCCTGCAGCGCTTCCGCCGCCGCGCGCAGATTGTCATCCCAGTTCCAGCAGACCAGAATTGCCAGCGCTTCCCCGGTGTGCGGGCTCACCCGGGTGATCAACTGGGCCACCGGCAGCCGCAGCTCGGTGCCGATCTCCTCCACCGCGTGCAAAATCTCAATGCTCAGCGGGTGCTGAATGGGGCAGTCGGGCAGGGGCAAAAAGGCGTCGTCTTCGCCATGATAACCCAGCCGCAGCCGGCCGTCGATGATTTGGGCGGCAAATTCGCCTTTATTGCGGTAGTGCCACGGGTCGTCCATCCCCAGCGTGGGCAGCACGTCGACGCCGTGCACGTGTCCGATGCGCTCCAGCCCGTCACGCACGAAGGTGCGCTTGGCATCCAGTTGGGCGGCGTAGCGCAAGTGCTGCAGTTGGCACCCGGCGCAGCCTTCCGCCAGCGGGCAGGCCACGGGCACGCGGTCGGGTCCCGGCGTGCGCACGGCGAGCAGGCGCGCGCGCCCGTAGTGCTTGGCGGTGCGGGTGACTTCTACGTCGACCACGTCACCGGGCGCGGTGTGGGGAATGAAGAGGGTGAAGCCATCGGGACGGGCGATCCCCTCGCCGCCGGCGGCCAGGGCGTCCACGGTGGTGGTCAACCGCGCTCCTATGTGGGGCGGGTCGGGTTCGGTAGAATTTTCTTTCATGAGGTATGCTCTTTCGCGGCGCGCGGCAAATTTCCTGCCGGCGCGTGAGGGAGATATGTGCGGACGGCAGGGCGGGCAGCAGAATCCACGCACGTAATGGAGAATGAGCCGGTTGAAATCGGGGCTGTCGGGCCGGGAATCAATGCCCCCTTCGCGCCGGTAACGCAAACCGCCGCTCCGGAGGCCGGAACGGCGGCAGGAATCGCGTGCGGGATTTAGTAGGCCTTAATGATCTTGTTGGCCTTCAAACAGGAGGTGCAGACGTTGACACGCATCGGCGTCCCCTTCGCATTGCGCGTACGCACTTGCTGGATGTTCGGCTTCCAGGTGCGTTTCGTGCGAATGTGCGAATGGCTGATGCTATGCCCAACCATCTTGCCTTTCCCGCAGACTTCACAAACCGTTGCCATCGGAGGCACTCCTCTCACATTTCCTGCCGGGCCTTTCGGCACGGACACACAGCCAAGGAGTATAGCAAAAAACGTTCCAGGGTGCAAGGGGCCGCGGGAAGAAATCAATAGCATTGCAGCACCATCCAGGTGCACTCGAAACGGCACGCCGCTAGGTCTTCTTTGCGAATCCAGAAATAGAGCATGCCGCAGTCGCCCCACATCATGGCGGCGTCGTCATCGGTGTCGAGCTGCAGTAGTAGGACTTTCGCTTATGCACACCCCACCGCCGTAATAGTAGGATTGCGGAGTTCGTTTTTCAGATAGTCGTGCC
>CAIYQO010000195.1 GCA_903928345.1 uncultured bacterium
CGGCGTTCTTCACGGCCCAGCAGGGCGAGCAATGGCGTCACAAATTGTTCCAGGCGATCACGCGTCGCCGTCGCATCACACAAACGCATGTGTGCATTGTACTCAAATAACATTCCGGGGACAATACGTAACGGAGTAGTAATTGTGCATTGTGCATTCACATGGTGGTGCGCCCTTCCATGGCGCGGAGGATGGTCATCTGGTCGGCGTAGTCCAGGTCGCCGCCCACGGGGAGGCCGAGGGCGATGCGGGTGACGGTGATGCCGAGGGGCTTGATGAGGCGCGCCAGGTACAGCGCGGTGGCGTCGCCCTCCACGGTCGGGTTCGTCGCCAGCACCACCTCGCGCACCGTGCCGTCTTCCAGGCGCGCGAGCAGCTCGCGCACGTGCAGGTTCTCCGGGCCGATGCCGTCCATGGGGGAGATGAGCCCGTCGAGCACATGGTAGGCGCCGCGGTAGTCGCCGGCGTTTTCCAGCGCCATCAGGTCGCGCACGTCCGCCACCACCGTGAGCAGCGTATGCTCGCGGGAAGAATCGTCGCAGATCGGGCAGCGGGCGGTTTCCGACAGGTTGAAGCACGCCTCGCACTGGTGTACCGCCGTGCGGGCGTCGAGGATGGCGCGCGCCAGCTCCTCGGCCTTGTCGGCCGGCGCGCGCAGCAGGTGCAGCGCCAACCGCTGCGCCGACTTCGGCCCGATCCCGGGCAGGCGCTCCAGCGCGTCGATCAAACGTTGTAAGGGTCGTGCGTATAATTGCATAGTGGGAAAAACTCCGAAGACGCCGGGAAGGCGCGCCGAGGATATTATACCCGGAAATGCGCGGGCGTGCACGGGCCGCCACGAAATCGTACGCGTGCTCGTGCTCGTAATCGTGCTCGAACCCCCGTCGTTTCACCTCTCGTAGGGCATGGGCGCCGTCCCATGCCTGCCCGTCGCATTGCTATACCGATGGAGCCACCAGTCCGGGTCGACGCCTGAATTCGTATAACCTTTCTCCCCTGCTCCATCGGATCATTCCCGCGGCGACGCGGCAACGGACGGCGCCCATGCCCTACGGGAGAATGACGATTACGAGCACGAGCACGATTTACCGCGCCGACGGCCCCGCGTGATCTACCCCCGCCCCCTCCCTCGAGGGAGGGGGAGAGAGAAAGGCGTGCGGGTAGCAGCTTCCCCCTTCCCGGGAGGGGAGGGGGAGCGAGGGGGTTAGGTCCGGTGTTACCGCGCCGACGGGCCCGCGTGATAGTTGTGCAGCACCTCGTCGGGGGGGAGGCAGCGGCGGTGGATAGCGGCGAGGTAGAGCGAACCGAGGTAGCAGTACTGCATCTCGAACTGCTGGGGCATGATGTACGGCGCGGGGCCGAGGAACCGGGCGATGGGGAGGGTGTAGTTCGGCTGGTTGTCGCCCAGCGTGCCGAGGAGCAGCGGGGCGTCGGCGGCCCATTTGGCGGTCTGCCAGTCGATGGTGGATTCGCCGTGCGCCTCGCCGTTGATGTAGGCGCGCGTGACCGTGCCGTCCCAGGTGAGCACCACGTGCTGCAGGCCGGTGCGGATGTACTGGAAGTACGCCGCGCCCCCGCCTTTCGGGTTGAAGGTGGTGCCGGCCGGGGCGAGCACCAGGTTGCGGTTCATGTGGGCCACCGAGAGGTTGCGCACCTCGCCGGGCTTCTCCCAGGCGAGCAGGCCGCCCAGCCAGTCGGTGGGCGGGTAGATAGAATCGGTGGCGATCCACAGCTCTACCGTGCAAGCCTTGCGTTGTGCGATCTCCATCAGCTTCGACGCGTCGGCGGCCTGGATGTGCCCGGCGCCGCGAATGGTAAGCCCCTGGCCCGGCAGCCACTGCACCGCCGCGCCGGGCGGAATGGCCAGGTCGGCGGGCGGTGCCACCGCGCCGTGGTCGTGCACCACGGCCCCCGTGCCTTCGTCGAAGCGGTAGAGCACCAGCGTGTCGGCGTCGTTGCGCCCGAGCGCGGGGGTGAAGACGGGCAACGCCAGGTGATAGCCGGGGGAGCGCACGGCGCCGTCGGTGGCGTGCACGCCGAACCAGTAATCGCCGGGCGCGGAGGGCGTGAAGGTGAGGCGCATCCCGTCGGTGGTGGGCACCGCCGCGCCGTCCGGCGCGCTGTGCTTCGTCACGTCCAGCCGCACCGGCGCGACCCCGGTGGAGGCGGTGTCGGCGAAATCGAGCACCAGCGGGCGCCCGACATCGGCCCAGGCGGGGAACCACGGCGTGTCGAGGGCGATCTGCACGTCGGCGCGCGGCACCGGCGGCTGCGCGTAGCCCAGGCGTACGCGCGCCACCGCGATGCCGTTGTCGTGGGTCCATACCGCCGGGATGCCCCCGGCCAGCGGCGCGGGATCGGTGTAGGTGGCGATGGGCTGCCCGTCCGCGGTGAACTCCACCGTGGCCCCGTGCTTGTGCAACTCCAGCGCGTACCAATGCGTGTGGCCGCCGGTCAGCTGCGAGACCAGCGGGACGTCGGAGGCGGCCACCTCCACGCCGTTGCGCAGCAGCACCGAATGCGTCACCGTGTGCCGGTTGACGTCCTTCGAGTAAACGATCACCCCCGCGTAGCCGCTGCGCGGGTCGCGCCCGTCGCCGCAGATCGTCACCGCCAGGTCGCGGTAGCGGTCCCAGTACTCCTGCCGTTCGCGCGGGTATTCCATCTTCACGCCCATCCATGCCTGGATGAATTGGTCGCCGGTGAAGCGCGCCTTCTGCCAGAGCACGGCGTCGCCACGGCTCCAGCCACCCAGAAAGGACCACTGGTTGGAGCACGACCAGCGCGTGGTGGGCATCCAGGTGCCGTCGGTGAGCCAGTCGGTGGGGGCGTCGGCGAAGGAGTAGTCGAGCAGGTTATGCCCCAGCGCGCACGCGTCGTCGCCCACGGCAAAGCACCCACGCGCCTGGTAGGCGGGACGCAAGCCGGGCAGCGGGTGCGCGTCTTCGGCGGTCAGCAGCGGGTCGCCGTCGAGTTCCAGCGTAAGGGACGTGCCGGTGCGGCGGAAGCGCACGGCGTAGCTCTCCCCCGCGGTCAGCGCGTGCGCGACCGTCTTTAACGGCGTCGCGTCACGGAAGAGCGTCGCACCCGCGCGGGTGAGCACCGCCCGGTAGCCGCGGTCGGCGTGGGCGCCGTCGCCGTCGAGCACCAGCGTCAACGCGCCGTCGGGTTCGTCGCCCACGCGCGTGGTGAGGCTCAGCCAGTGGTCGCCGTAGAAGTCCAGGTGATGCACCAGCAAGCCCGGCGTTTCCGGCGCGGGCTGCCAGTCGCTCTGCGGCGCCGCCCACAGTCCCATGCCTTTGTGATCGCTCAATATGCGGTCGGCGATCTGCGCCACGCGGTGTTCGGCGATCAGGTCGGTCTGCAGCGTGCGCCCGTAGGCGGTCACGTCGTCGAAGACCACCCCGGCGGCGCCTTCCGCATACAGGCCGATGCCGCCGCGCCGGGGCGTCACGTCTGGCACGTCCAGCCGCGGGCGGTCGTCCACTAATACGCGCACGCCCGCCAGCCCGGTCACCACCGTGAGCCGGTACCATTGCCCGGGCAGGTAGCCGCCGGGGGATTCCGCCAGCACCGTCTGCCCGTCCTTGCGCAGACTGATCAGCGCGAGCCGGTTGCCGCGCGGGCCGTGGTCGGTCACCGACGCCCAGCGCACCAGCAGGCCGGTGTCGGCGTCGGGCATGTTCACCACCACCCCCGCCGCGCCGTCGCGCGGGGCCTGCACGGCGACGGTGAGGGTGTAGTCTTCCCAGGTCGGCGCGCCCGTGGTGCATAGCGCCGCGCCGGCGGGGGCGCTGCCGACCCAGGCGAAGGGGTTCTCCGCGAAGATCTGGTTCGTGAAGCGCTTCGAGCCGCCCTTGGGGTCGTGGTCCCACGCGGACTGCAGCACCCAGGCACCGCGTTGCGTGCGCCACGCGCCGGGCTCGTCGGCGGTGCGCATGAAGTTGTCGGCGAAGACCACGGGCTCCAGCCGCTGCACGCGCGCCTCCGCCGTCCAGCCGCGCACGGTGCGCCAGCGCGCTTCCGCCCCCGTGCCGCGCCACCGGGCCGCGCCAGCACAGGCGGTCGCCCACCTGCACCCCGAGCCAATCCGCCCGGCGCAGCAACGTGAGGGTCGCCGGCACTCCCGCATGGAGCGCGAGGGGAGCCGTGCCCGCGATGGTGCGGCGCCCGTGATCGACCGCCGTCACCGTCAGCGCCTCCCGCGTGACGGTCACCGTCACTTCGCGCGCGCCCGCCCCCGTCTCCAACGCGAGAACGAGCGGGTGCGCGACGGCAGCGGGAGTGAGTGTGAGGTGACAGTCGTACAACGGGGTGTCGAGTTCGTCGCTGAGCAGAGTCTCCGCCGCCCGCGCGATGGCGGGGCACAGGACGAACGCCAGGAGGAGGAGGGAGCACAGTGGCCGGAAATATACACGCATCACATCCGTACAGACACCGGAGAGGCCGGATGGTTCGTGCAGAAACAGGAACGCCCCCGGGGTCAGGCGACTCCGGGGGCGAAGGGGCTCGCGCCGGGGTTTAGCCGGCGAGAATGGCGTTGCTCGGGCAGGCATCGGCGCAGGCGCCGCAATCGACACACGCATCGGCGTCGATCACGTACTTGTCCGAACCTTCGCTGATCGCGTCGTTCGGGCACTCGCTCACGCAGGCTCCACAGCTCACGCAGTCGTCGGTAATGACGTAGGCCATTGAAGTTCCTCCTCTGGTTTCGGCAGCCACCGGACACCCCTGCGAGGCGCTCGGTGCTAGTATCACTGGTACGGCACATACGACCTATACGGTCGCGATAGTCATTATAACGAAAAATACTGCCGCTGTCGCCCCCCGGTACGAAAAAAGTCATCGTTTACTCCGTAGGGGCTTGTGTAAACGGTGCCATTTCGGGCATAATGCGTTATATAACTCTGTAATCGTCTCCGCACATAGTAGACAAGGAGCATCGATGGCTGATTCTCACCTGCCCCACGGCACGCACGCGCTGGAACTGATCGCGCACCGCTTCAAAATGCTCTCCGAGCCCACGCGGCTGCGCCTGTTGCAGTTGCTGATGGATGGCGAAAAGAGCGTAAACGAGCTGGTGGCGGCGTCGGACACCACCCAGGCCAACGTGTCCAAGCACCTGGGCATCCTGGCTGAGGGCGGGCTGGTGGCGCGGCGCAAGGTGGGCGTGAGCACGCTGTATCGCATCGCCGACCCCAGCATCTTCCAGCTCTGCGACCTGGTGTGCCGCTCGCTGCAAGAGCGCGGCGAGCAGGTGCTCGACCTGTTGCGGGGGGAGGGGTAGATGGAGGCGCTAATTTACGACGCGGCGCAGCTCTGCGCCCTGGCCGCCCCGAACGGGGAGGCCAAACTCTTCCGCACCGCCGACGACCGCGGCTGGGTGAACGTGGTGCATAAGGATCACGCCGCCCCCACCGCCGAGGCCCACGACGCGGAGACGGACATCTACGTGATCCTCACCGGCGCGGCCACCATCACCCTCGGCGGCGTCCTCGACGCCCCCACCTCCCCGCGCCCCGGCCAATGGCGCGCCCCCGGCATCACCGGCGGCGCCACGCATACCCTCGCCCCCGGCCAGCTCATCATCATCCCCGCCGGCGTCCCCCACATGGTGGATACACGCGACGGGACGCTGCAGTATGTGGTGATTAAGCAGGTGGTGGGGTAAGGGGGGGGGCCACTTTGCTTTGGGGAGCAAGCGTACCCGCGAGCCACGCGCAAGGAAACCGTGGATGAAACAAGCGGTGGTCTGCACGTAAGAGCGGTTTTACGCTCAATTCCGTTCATAGTGGCGTTTCCAGCTCGCCCGCGCGACCCCAATCCCCCTCGCCCCCATATGCGCCAGAAGGCGCTGTATACGCCGTAAACTGGCGTATATGCCCCCTCGTCCCTTTCCCTGCGGGGAGAAAGGGGAGCACCGGCAGGAAAGCCGGAAAGCACAGGAGAAACGCCGAGGTTGCTGCGCGAACTGAAGATATATACGCCGCCATCGTCCTTCCACACGTCACTCCCCTCTCCCAGCCGAGTCATGCGAGGCGCCTGGGGGAGGGGCGGGGGTGGGGTCGCGCGGGGGAGCCGTGACGGCACAAATACAGACGGTTTGCACGTGTGAAATGTTCTCACGTACAGACCGTTTGCTGTATTTATCCCCGGTTCACACGTCCGCGGCTCGCGGGTACAGTCGGCCTCCCAAACAATGATGCACCGGATCCATTTACCGTTCCACCGCCACCACCCCCCACCCCTTTTCCGTCTCAGGCAACGTCTCGCGCAGGGCATCGTCGAGGGTGGCGATGGCGCGCGGGCGGGGGGCAGCGAGGGGCTGGTAGGCGCAGGTGCGGCGACCGGCGGCGTCGGCGACGTAGACGCCCAGGTCGGCGCGCAGGGGCATATCAGCGGGGGGCAGCTCGACGCCCAACGTGGCCCACGGCAGGGCGGCTTCCAGCGTGTAGCCGTCGGCGGTGCGCGTGACGTGGGCGCGCAGGGCGGGCAGGTGCGCGGCGGTGAGGTCGTAGGCGTGCGCGGTACCCTGGAGGTGCACCGGCGAGCCGTTGGCCTCCATTGGCGCGAGGGGGAAGAACGCCACGCCGCGGCAGCCGGCCTCGCCGTCGGGGGCGAGGAAGACGTGGATGGTGTAGGGGAAGGCCTCCTTGCGCGGGCCGTGGTTGAGCACGCCGGACAGCCGCACCGCCACCGCGTCGCCGGTAAGGAAGGGCGTGTGCCAGTCGGTGCCGGCGTTGCGCCACGCGGCGTGGGGCAGCGTGCAGGTGACGTAGAGCGCGTCGGCGTCATAGGCGAGCGTGGCGGCAATGGCGCCGCCGATGCCGAAATGCACGGCGCAGGTGGGGTCCCACCCGCGGCCCGTGCCGTCCAGGGTGGGTGTGGCGCGGGGCAGGAAGAGCGGCGGCGCGGGGGCGGGCGGCGCGGGGCGGGCCATCAGCCGCGCCTGGTATTGCTCGGGGGTGACGTGCAGCGTGCCGGCGTCGGCGGCGTGCACGGTGTCCAGCCCGGTGACGGCGAAGACGCCCGTGTCGGTGTAAAGACGGTACGCGTCGCCCACCTTGCGGAACGCCCGCGCACCGGTGATACTGAACCCCGTGCCGAGGATGGGATCGTCACCAAGGCGACCGAGATAGAGCCCATTGCCGGCGATGAGTTCCGTGCAACCGTCGCTGTTCACCGCCAACACCGCGCCGCCGGGCTGTGCCGGGTCGCTCACCGCGCCGACGAGGCGCGGGCGGCGCAGCAATCCGAAAGGCCGCGGGCTGTCGTCGTCATCGACATTACCGTAATGCCAGAGAATTTTCCCGTCCGCGTTGAAGCGGAAGAGCCCACGGTCGGCCAGCACGAAGCCACCCGGCCCGTCACCCGCGGACGCCAAATCGTGCCAACCGCCCACCGCCGAGATCGGGCTGAACTTCGGCAGCAGCGGCGGGGCATCGTCCGGCAGCGGCAGCGCCAGGTTGGCGTCGGGTTGGAAGAGATGCCGGTCGGCCAGGATCGCCCCGCCGGGGAAGAGGGGCGACGGGAAGGGGTCGTCATACAGCCGCGGGGCGGCGTGCACCTCGTCCACCTGCACGCGCCCGTCGCCGTTGGCGTCGTTCCACACGATCAGGCAGTGCTCCAGCGGCGTGCCCTCGGGCGGGGTGACCGGCCACCCCACCGGCGGGACGCCGACGTACGCGGCGGGGATGAGCCGGTCGCCGTCCACGCGGGCCAACCCGCCTTCGCCGTCGTAGGCCACGCGCTTGCCCGCCACCGTCGTGTAGGTGAAGGTGTGCCCGCGCATTCCAGGTACGGTATGCGTCTCCACCGGCAACCCCGGGCCGGTCTCGGTGACCGGCGTCGCCGTGATTCCCCCCTGCGTGAGCATTTTCAGCGCGTAGGGGCCGGCGGGGACGGGTTTGCCGTCTTCGTCCAGGCCATCCCAGTAGGCCATCTGCGGACCGGCGGGGCTTGGGGTGCACGCCAGCACGTTGCGCACCAGCGGGCCGGTGGGTTTGTAGACGCCCAGGCTCACGTTGCCCGCGGCGGGCAGCATAAATTTCAGCGGGATGAGCCACTGCGTGGAGGGCGGGTCGGGGGCGAAGAGGCGGTGTTCGGCGTCGGCCTGCGCGGTGAAGGTGGCGGCCACGTCTTCGGACTTCACGAAAATGGCCGAGCCCCACAGCGTGATATTCTGGTACGGCACCTGCAGATTGTCCTCGCGGGTGAGGCAGTCGTAGAAGGTCACCGCTTCGCCGCCCAACTCGTCGGCCCAGTGCGGCTGCACGGTGAAGAGCAGGCGTTTGCCAGGGGCGACCGGCGCCGCGTGCAGGGTCTTCCACGGGAGCATCCCCTCCAACGTATATCCACGCAGCGTGCGGCGATAGTGCAGGTGGGCGGCGTCGCCGGTGAGGGTCTCCGGGTCGCCGAAATACATGCAGTAGCGCAGGTCGAGGCAGGGTAGTTCCTTGCGCGTGAACTGCCAGATGCTGGCATGCACCGTCTTTTTGGTATACGCGGCGCCCCAGGCGTTGGCGGTGGTGAAGGCGGGGTCGGTGACCATGCGCAGTTGCAGGCTGCACCCGCGCCAGCCGTCGGTGGCGTCCTGCGCGGGATCGACGAAGTTGAGCATGGGGCGCGGGTCGAGAGCGCGCAGGGCGTAGTAGAAGCCGGTGTCGTCGTAGGCGAAGGCCATGTAGACGGTGTTGGCGCGCGCCTCGCCGGGCCCTTGGGTCATCTGCACGAAAGCCTCGGGCCGCCACTCGGACAGGTCGCCGTCGATGGTGATCGCCGGCGTGAAGGACGCCGACGCCACCGGGTAGACGTTCACGTGGTCATGCCGGAAGCGCGGTAGCGCCGGCTTCCCCTGCGCCCACGCCGTCCCGGCGAACAAGACCACCACCCATACCCAACAGCGCATCATGCCACCCCGTCCGAGTGTAGAGAGCGGCGGGGGAGTTGTCAAGCGGCGGGGAGAGGACGGGGAGGACGGCGGGGGAGAAACCACAGATGACACAGATTTTCACAGATTTTTCACTGTTTCAACTGCTCGCGCGCAAAATCGATCACCAGTTTCGGTAGCGGTAGGCTTATGTTCAACTGATTCGGTGGAGAATACCAGCACATGGCCACGGCATCCCCATAAGAATCTGTGAAAATTTGCGTCATCCGTGGTTTCGTCTCCAATCCTTTATCACCAAGCGAACCCGGCGGGATGGGGTGTAGGCTACCGGCGCGACGCCTGCAGCAGCGCGGCGTACCCCGCCTCGCCGAAGACGCCCCGGAGCATTGCCAGCACGTTGTCCACCGGCGTACCGAGTTGGACCGAATGCGTCGGCGCGGCGATGTAGCCGCCGCCGGCGTTGAAGATCGCCACCAGCTGCACGGTTTCCGCCTCGACCGTCGCCGCGTCGGCATAGGGGAGGAGCGCCTGCACACTGATGCCGCCCTGGAAGGTGAGCGCGTCGCCGTAGGCGGCCTTCAAGCGCGCGGGGTCCATGCCCGCGGCGTCGGTCTGCACCGCCTCGAAGAGCGTGAAGCCGGCGTCGATCAAATCGGGCAAGATGTCGAAGACGGCGCCGTCGCTGTGGATCATGCGCGCGGCGTGCGGGGCCAACTCGGCGGCGCGGGCGGTCAGGCGGGCGTGGAAGGGCTGGATGATCTCCCGGTATAGCGCGCGGGAGATGAGCAGCCCGCTTTGCGACCCCAGGTCGTCGGCGAAGAGGAGCAGGTCGATGGCGTCGGCGCCCGCGCGCAGCATGTCGACCAGCAATGCCTCGAAGAAGTCGGTGATATGCGTCAGCGCCGCCACCACCAGCTCGGGGCGCTCCAGCAGATTGATGATCGCCTCCTCCAGCCCGGTCATCCAGCAGTACGTCTCGAAGACGTTGCCGGCGGGGATGCGGAAGGCTTTGGCGTGGTCGGGGTTGTACCGCGCCGCGTAGGCCGCGGGGTACGTCGCATCGAAGTCGGCGGCGACGGGCCACGGATGGGCGCGCAATGCCGCCAGCGTCTCCACCCCGGCCAGCGGGAAGTGGGCGAATTCGTCGTAGCTGCCCCCGCCATACGACTTGGTCGCGCGACGGATGCCCCAGATGTCCGGGTTCTCCGGCGCCGGCCCGGTGCGCAGCGGCGGCAGGCCGATGCGTAGCACGTCATCCGCCGCGTCGCGCAGCGTCGGCCAGTCCAGCCCGCGCGCGGCGAGTTCCGTCGTCAGCACGGCGATCATCTCCGGGGTCGGCCCGAACCCCAGCGCAAAGGGCGCGCGGTCCGATGTCTCATGGCGCAACGCGAGCTGTACCCGCTCGCGGGAGGTGAGGGTAGCGGTCATGCCGCTATTATAAGCCTTTGTACCCCGGCGGGAAAGCGGTCGCCTGGCAAAGACCCGCATGTCATCTTCCCCGCGCGTACCCATGCCTCCGGATGTGCATACTGGGAGCAACTGGGAATAGGGAGGGTATGACCATGCCGTGGACGGAGGACGATTACCCCGTGTCGATGAAGAACCTCACCCCCGAGGTGCGGCAAAAGGCGATCGAGATCGCCAACGCCTTGCTGGCGCAAGGCTACGCGGAAGGCCGCGCCATCGCCATCGGCACGAAACAGGCCGAGGAGTGGGGCGGCCATCATGGGATACAGGTGAAGAAGAGCGCGTAGTGCCCCATCGTCACTCGTTATCGTAATTCGTCGTCGTAACTCGAAATGCCGAATGACGATAACGAGCTACGACGACGAGATACGATTCTTACGCTACGCTACGCTCATCGCGTACGGCGCCAGGTAGTCCGTCCACTCCGGCTTGCGCAATGCTGCCATGAATTTGTGGTAGCTGATGTAGGGTAGGCACTTGGGGCGGTGCGGCTTGTTGCGCAGCGTCAGGCCGGCCTCGTCGAGCAGGCGGTCGCCCTTGGCGTTATTGCACTTGGTGCAGCAGCACACCAGGTTGTCCCATTCGTCCTTGCCCCCGCGCACTTTGGGGATGACGTGGTCGATGGTGAGCGGCAGGCTGTTGGTGCCGCAGTAGACGCAGCGATACCCGTCGCGGGTGAAGATGCCCTTGCGCGTGGGGCGCAGGATGGGCATCGGACGACGCACGAAGTGGTTCAGCCGCACCACGGTCGGCTGCACCGGGGAGTCCATCGGATGGGCCTTCCCCAAATAAAGCAGCAGCACCGCGCGCTTCCAACTGGTGACATTCAGCGGCTGATAGTTGTTATTCAGAACGAGCACTTCGTCGGTCATCGTCGTCTCCCGCAAGCCGGCCGCAAGGCGTCCGGCGGACTCCAGAACAAAAAAATCGCCCGTGTACCATTTTCAGGGGCACACGGGCGCAGTGATGCTAGGTGGTCGGAGGTGGGCAGACACAGTGCAGCGAACTGTCCCACACCAGCAGGTGCCTCAGCACATCGCGTGAGGCCGCCCCTTGCGCCCATGGTCTTCCTGGTTGTCGCATGTAGTAATATGTCATGGTTTCTACCGTAAGTAATTGTACCAGAAATAGCATACCCTGTCAATAGGGTTACAGGGCTAGCGTGCACGGCGGAAGTGGGCGCTAGCCAGGGGAGGGAGCAGGTCGGCGCATACAGCACCGGGTAGAACAACGACCCGGGCGCCCGCGCACCGCCGCCCCCCGCCGACAAGGCGCGTTTTGCGGTTAATTCCCCCCCTCGTAGCACGACAGCAGCAGCGTCGCGCCAGTGGGGGTGACATGGTAGGCCTGGATGCCGCCCCATTCCCAGCCGGCATCTTCGGCGAGGATCTCCGGGGTGCCGTCGCCGTCGATGTCGAGGAAGGCGACCGGGGTGTAGTGGTCGAGGTATTCCTCATATGAGTGCGGGGTCGGGTCGAAACCGCCGTTGAGCACCACGGTGACGCCGTGGGTGCGCACGGCGAGGAAGCTGTATTGCGCCTTGCGCGGCACCTGGGGGGTGTCCTGATTCGGCGACCAGGCGCTGAAGACGCATTCCGGCGTGCCGTCGCCATCCAGGTCGATGGAATAGGCGGCGGTGATGCGCGCGGGCGCCTGGATGCCGCGCCCCACCAGCACCGCGCGCGCCCAGCGGCGCAGGACGGGATCGCGCGGGTCGTCGCGCTTCGGTAGGCGCGGCAAGGCGTTCCACGGAGCGGCCAACCCGACGGTATTCGCCGGCACGCGGCCCGGGTGAGCGAAGCTCCACCCGGCTTCGTCGTCCCCCGCCTCGTGCGGGCGGCCAAGCGTGCACGGCCCGAGCCGCCGGCTGGCGGTGTAGCGCGTGTATGTCATGGTACGCGGCAGACGGCGTACCATGGCGTCGTCGGACTGGTAGGCCCACCCGCGACGCCGCCGACCAGGTATGCCCCGCCATTCGCGCGCCCTTCGAAGTAGGCCAGCGGATGCACCCCGGCGACGGGGGCAGGAGGGTTCGGCAGCGGATGCGTGGGCACGATGGCGATGCGGTGCTTGCTCTTCAGCACCGCCTCGCGCGTAACGGCATTCCACGCGTAGGTCAAATGAAAGTTATCTGCCAGTTCCTGCACGCCGATGTAGACGACGCCGTCGCGCCGGGAGAGCGGCCAGGTACCCGACCGCGCGGGGGGCACGTCGGTATTCAGCGTCAGATGCGCGGTGACACCGTTCAGCGCGACATCGAAGACCCGCCCGCGGTGGGTGGCGATCAGCGAACCGCCCAGCGCCTCCACGGTGTCGCGCAGGGGGGCGAGCAGGTTGCGCTCCGTGTCCAGGCCGGACCGGGCCAGCCGCTGCCCGCGCCAGTAGGTCAGCGCGTTGAACCACTGCAAATCACCGTAGTAGTCGTCGACGGCGGCGTCCAGCGTGCCCACCTGCCGCGGGGTGTCGCCGTCCGGTTTCACCCACAGGGTGCTGTCCCGCTTCGCGTCCAGGCGCACGGAGAGCAGGTGCCGGCCATCCGCCGACCACAGCGGGCACTCCTCCCACGCGTCCCCACCCACGGGCTGCGTGGCGGCGTCGAGGGAGGTGCGCTGCACGAGGCGCCGCTGGGGCATCGCCGTCTCGGTCTGGGCGTCGGTATATGTCCCGCGCAGCGGCGGTACCACGGGGCCTTGGGTCCATGCCAGCGGGCCGCGCGGCGACCAGGCGGGGGTGAAGGCCACCTGATCCGCCGGCGTGCGCAGGCGTGCCCGCCCCGTGCGCAGGTCGATCGCCGTCAGTTGCCGCCTCCACCAGGCTTCGCGGTCGCTGCCGACGATGACGGCCACCTGCCGGCTGTCCGGGGAGAAGGCGAGGGGCTCCTCCAGGAAGGTGTTCGGCAGCAGCAGGTGCGGCCGTCCGCCGTTCGCGGGCACGGCGTAGAGGGGCATCGGGCCGTTGAGGATGGACGCGCCCACCTCGGGCGCGCGCAGGTACGTCACCCAGCGGCCATCCGGCGACCACGCGCGGGGGATGAAGTGCGGCGCCGGGTAGGCGCGCGGATTGCCGGGCACCAGCACGCGCCGTCCGCCGCCGTCGCACCGGATGGTGTGCAGCTCGCTGACGAGTAGGTGGTAGGCCGCGTTCTGCCCCGCCACGCGATTCAGGAAGGCGGTGAAGGCGAGGCGGCGGCCATCCGGCGACCAGCGGGGGGATTCGATGCGCGCGGATACCCGCCCGTGCGGTTTGGCGGGGATAAGGGTGGTGATGCGCCACGTATCGGGATGCAGCAGGTAGAGGCCGCCGTCGCCGCAGAACGCGAGCACGTCCGCGATAGGGGACCAATCGCAGTCAACGGAATACGCCGCGGGGATGCGACGCGGCACGGCGCCCGGGCGCAGGGAATCCACCACCAGCACGCCGGGTTGTTCGTCGTCGAAGGCCAGCCAGCGGCCCGAATTCGACCAGCACGGACGGGCGGTGTGCCCCGTCGCCACCCGCGTCGCCGCCCCGTCGGGCACGCTTTGCACGTACAGGCCGTCGGCGCGCACCACCGCCACCCGGCCCAGGCACTCCGTCGCCCCTCCGGCCATTGCTGCCAGCAGGCACATCACCGGCACCCACACGCGCCACATCGTTTTTTACCTCGTTCGCTGAGGCTACCACGCGCCGATTACGCCGTGATTATAGGGGGATGATAACGTGATGAAATAGACCTACCCCCTACCCTCAAGGGAAGGGGGGCGGGGGGGTTAGGTCCAGCGCCATCACCGCCGCGTCTTCGTTATTGTCCGGGTAATACCGGCGGCGGGTGGCGATGGTGCGGAAGCCGAGGCTGGTGTAGAGGGCCTGCGCGGGGGCATTGCCGGCGCGCACTTCCAGCGTGATGTGCCAGGCGCCGCGCCGGCGGGCTTCCGCCAGCAAACCGTCCATCAGCGCGCGGGCGATGCCGCGGCGGCGGAACTCCGGCAGCACCGCCAGCGTGACGATATGCGCCTCGTCCTCCACGGCCCACATGCCGCCGAAGCCCGCCAACGCGTCGTCCAGGCGCGCGACCAGATAGTACGAGGAGGGGTTGCCGACTTCGCTGTAGTAGGCGTCGATGGCCCAGGGCATGGAGAAGCAGCGGGTTTCGATGGCATACACGCGCAGCACGTCGGCGCGTTGCATGGGGGAAATCTGCAGGGGCATCACCGCTACCACGCCAGGCCGACGCCGCCTACGGCGCCGGAGCTGGTGTTCGGGTTGCCGGGATCGCCGGAACGCATCACGTGGTATTCCAGCATGCCGCTGATGCCCAGTTCGTGAATGTGGCCGAAGTCCATGCGCACCCCGAGCATGGCGCGCCCGCTGTCGGCGCGCAGCAAGGTGGCGGGGTCGCGGCCCGGCAGCGAGGACACGGTGCCGTAGAGGCGCAGGTGGCCGAGTGCCACGTCCACGGCGGCCTCCAGGTCATTCACTTCACGCGTGCCGCCCGTGCCGCCGCCCCCGTCGCCGTTGCCGTGCAGCATCAACACGCCCGGCCCCGCGGCGGGGGGCATGGGCAACGGGTTGCCGATGGTATCGACGCGCGCGTGGGGATCGACGGTGACGTGCAGGGTGGTCGTGGAGGGCGTGGCGCCGGTCGTCATCACCGGCGCGCGGTAGTCGCGTTCGCCCATGCGGCGCAGGGCGAGGGCGGCGCGGTGCGCCAGCCCCGGCGCCAACGCGTCGATGGCATCGCCGAAGGTGGTGGTCACCTGCACGGCGGCGCTCACCACGGCCTGATATTCCGCCTGGGTGAGGGTGGACAGCGCGTGGGCGGCCAGATCGTGCCGGCGCTGCAATTCTGGTGCGGGCGCCCCGGAGGCATCCGCCTCGACCAGCGCGGACAGCCGTTGCAGCGGCTCGATGACCATGAAGGCGGCATCGTAGCGGGTGAGCGGACGGTTGAGCGTCGCATCCCAGCCGGACGCCAGCAACCCGTGCTCCCCCAGCGTGTGCAGCGCGGCGTAGGCGGCCCCATTGCTCGGAACCGCCCCGATGAGATCGACCGCGCACGCCGCCGACGCCATCAACAGCGCCAACACTATGCACGCCCCCATCCACGCAATCCTGCGGCGTTTCGCACACACCATACGTGTAATATTACCACAACCACCCCCCCTTTAACAAGCGGCTTGCTTCGGACATGTTCGATACAAACAACCGTGTGCGACGCGATGGACGGGGACTGGGGGGAGCGGGGGCAGGCGCGAATATGGATCCGGTCTGCTCTTAGTCACCGCTACAGTTGTCGCCTTTCCACCCGGCCCAATCTCCCGCTCTTCGCGCGTTCTTTGTGTCCTTTGTGCCTTTGCGGTTTTCTTCCACTGCACACCCGGCGGCACCTGGTTGGGGACTTCCAAACGGTGCCGGCCTGCATACCCTTGCCTACTCCCTACCCCGGCATCTTCACCATGACCACCCGGCCCGGGAGGGCGAGGTAGAGGCGGCCTTCGCGGTCGCCGGCGAGGGCGGCGGGGTGCTCGATGCGGTCGTTTTCGGGGGTGGTGAGGGTCATTTCGTCCACCATGGTGAATTCGTCGTCGAATTGCAGCAGCGATTTGGTGGCGGAGCACCAGCCCCACCAGCCCTTCGCCTGCACGGCGGTCAGCGTGTCCGTGGGGCCGGCGGGACGCGGCACGCGCTTCCAGCCGCGCTCGGTCCCCTCGCGCGTGTAGCGGTTGATAGTCAGGCCGTCGGCGTCGGCGCGCGCCCAGCCCAGGCTGCCGTCGGCGCTCACCGCAAAGAGCCCCTGGATGACGGGCGGGAAGGGTTGCAGCAGCGCGCCGCTGGGGGCGAAGGCCTCCAGGCGGGTGCCGTCCTTCATCTCGCGCAGCACATAGAGGCGGTCATTGGCGCCCAGCAGCAGCGGCGTGGGGCAGAGGGCGGCGGTGGTGAAGGCGGGCTTGGTCCAGGCCTCGCTCCACAGCGGCAGGCCGGGGGTGCCGTCCTCCATGCACACGTCCACCGCGCCCACGCCCACCGTGTCCGTCTGCCGCCAGCCGACAAAGACACGGTCACCGGAGGGGGAGGCGGCCAGGAAGGGGTCGGCCTTCTCCATCCCACGCGGCGGGGAGGTCGGGCGCGACCACTGGAAGCGCCCGTCGTGGGCGAAACGAAGCAGCGCGATGCCGTCCTCGCCGCGGTTGAGCAGGTAGACGCCGTTCGGCGACGCCGCCAGCGCCAGCGGGTGCTCCAGCGTAAAGGCGAAGGGGCGGCCGTACATATCCACCACGCGGCCGTCCAGCGTCTCCTCCACCACGCAGTGCCGCGCCGGCGCGGTGGCGAGCAGGCGGAAGCCGCCCTCTTTGTCCGGCACCACCGCCAGCGTCTGCCCGCCCGGCGCCACGCGCGGGCGGCTCACCTGCAGTCGCCCGTCGCCGCCATAGATGCGCAGGAAGGGGTCCAGCGGGTGCCCGCCGCTGAGAATCGACCCGCCCGGGGTGAGCGCCAGCGCGGTGAAGAGGGGGACGCACGGTTTGGCGGGGAAGCCGTCGTGCCCGGCCTGCGCCACCATGGCGCGGTAGCGGTCGAGGGGCTTGCCGTGCAGGTCGAGCAGCCCGAAGCGGTGAGTGATTTTGCCGGTAAAGACGTCGTCCTTCAGCGTGCCGGCCACCAGCCAGGAGCGGATGAAGCCGTATGCCGCGTCGCCGTTCTGCGCCAGCCCGATGGCGATGCGGCCATCCGGCGCCAGCGCCATGCCGGTGAGCCCCAGCCCCTTCGTCTGCTCGTCGCACGGGTTCTCCACGTCGCCCAGCGGGGTGAAGGTGCCGTCGGCGCCCTCGCGCGCCACGGTGAGGGTCAGCTTCGCCGCGGCGTGCAGATAGGCCACCAGCACGTGCCCCTGCGCGTCCAGCGTCACCGCGCCGTTGCCCGCGCCCTCCGGCAGCGTCACCGTGCGCCCCTGGCCGGGACCGTCCACGGGCATCAGCTCCACCAGACGCGCGCCGCGGTCCAGCCGCAGCAGGTAGACGGAGTCGCCCGCCGCCGCCAGCACCGGCGCGGGGAGCAGCGGGTCGACGGGCATACTGCTGCTCACGCTCTCCGGCAGCGGCCACGCGGTGACCGGCTGGCCGTCGGGGGCGAGCACGAGCACCCGTTCCAGCCCCGCGTCGAGCACATACAACCGCCCGGTGCCCGGGTCCACCGTCAACGCGCGCGGGGTCAGCAGGTCGCGCGCCCCCGGCGCCGGCGTCTCCACGAACAGTTCAGTGGTCAGCTCGCCGGCCAACGCGGCGGCGCCAAGACAGACCAACAGCAGTAGGATAAGCGGTCGAACGCGCATGGGGTGCTCCTCGTGGTGCGATTGCTTGTATTATACCCCAAAACCCGTCGCCCCGCCCCCGTGGCGCACCCCGCCGTTTTCTGCTATCATACGCACACGCGCCGGTAGCTCAGTGGATAGAGCATCAGACTTCGGATCTGAGGGTCGGGGGTTCGAATCCCTCCCGGCGTACCACCTTCCTCAATCTGGCTCCGCCATCGTAATGCCCGCGTCCCTGCTGAAATCCCGCCCGCTGCCGCGCAACTTTCCCGCCTGCGCCGTGCCTAATAACACGTGCAACCACTGAATCGGGAGATCGTCATGCGTATCCATTGCCTCATCGTTTGTGCCCTCCTGCTGCCGGCGTTGGCCGGCACGGCGTGGGGGGAGAGCGGACGCGGGTTGAACCGCAAGCTGTATGCGGTGCCGCGACCCGGCCCGGTGGTGATCGACGGCAAGCTCGACGACTGGGATTTCTCCGGCGCCATCGAGAGCTACGAGCAGCTCGAGACCCGCGCCGTACAGCGCGGCGAGTGCGCGGTGATGTACGACGCCGACGCGCTGTACATCGGCGCGAAGGTGAAGGACACCTCGCCGATGCTCAACCGCCACAACCCCGCGGCGGATGCCGACAAGGCGTGGATGGGCGACTGCCTGCAGTTCCGCATCGCCACCGACCGCCGGCTGGCCTTCCCCTACCTGCGCGGCAGCTCAGGCGATCCGGCGGCGACCGGGGCGGATGTCGGCCAGCCGCTGCACCTGATGCTGTGGTACTACACGGACAACAAGGAGCCCGCGCTGCAGATTCATAAGTCGATGGCGCTCCTCCCCGTACGCGACGCCTGGGCGCCCCACGGCGTGGTGCCGCCCACGGGATTCCAGGCGGCGTATCGCATGGATGACGACGGCAAAGGCTATACCCTCGAATACCGCATCCCCTGGGACACCCTCAACGTCAAGGATTGCCACCCCGTGGCCGGCGATATCATCACCGCCACGCTGCAGTTCCTCTGGGGCGACGGCGGAGGGCTGGTCAACAAGGGATGCGCCTACGACCTGATGGCCCAGCCGGGCTTCCCCTGGCAGTCAAGCGCCTGCTGGGGCAAGCTGATCTTCACCGACCGCAACAATATCCCCAAGGCGTGGGTGGACCCCTTCCGCAAGCCCGCCCCGCCGCAACCGTTGCCCTTCACCTACACCCAGCCCGCCGATGGGGAGACGTCCATCGCGCTGTATGACAAGGATAACAGTATCGTGCGCCACATCGTGGCCCAGGCACCGAGTAAGGCCGGCCCCGTCACCGTGCAGTGGGACGGCCGCGACAGCAGCGGCAAGCTGCTGCCCGCCGGCGACTACACGTGGAAGGGGCTCTACCACGACCCGATCACCACGAAGTACGTGATGTCCATCGGCAACTCCGGCCAGCCGGCATGGAAGACCGCCACCGGCACCGGCGGCTGGGGCGGCGACTACGGCCCGCCCACCTGCGCCACCGTGGCGGGCAACCGGATGATCCTCGGGTGGATGGGGCACGAAGCCGGCTGGGGTATCATCGCCACCGACCTGACCGGCAAAAAGCTCTGGAGCCTGGGGCAGAAAAACGCCTCCGTGCTCGCCACCGACGGCACGCGCTTCTTTGCCAACGGCGAGGGGGACGGGACGGAAGTCAACGTCTACGCCGTGGCCACCGGGCAGCCGATGGTCTTCGGAAACGGACGCCAGGGGTTGCTGCCCCCCGCGGGCGGCGCCGTTGGCACGAACAGCCCCACCGGCCTCGCCTACGACCGCGACACGCTGTATGTCAGCTTCGGGGGTCGTGATCTGGTCGGCGTGTATGACGGCAAGTCCGGCGACCTGAAAACGACGTGGGCGATCGCGAAACCGGGGCGCCTGGCGCCGACCGCCGACGGCAGCGTGCTGGTGATCAGCGGCGCCGCGGTGGTGCGCGTAACCGACGGCAAGGCATCGCCCTTCCTCGCGACCCATATTGACGCCCCCGCCGGCATCGCCGTGGATGGCAACGGCGCCGTCTACGTCGCCAACCAGGGGGCGCTGCAGAATATCAGCGTCTTCTCCGCCGCCGGCAAGTACCTGCACGGCATCGGCATCAAGGGCGGGCGCCCGGTGCCGGGCAAGTTCAACCCCGCCGGCATGCGCGACGCCGCGGGGATCGCGGTGGACGGCAATGGCAAGCTGTGGGTGCCGGAGACGGCCCTCAACATGAAGCGCCTCAGCGTGTGGGACACCAAAACGCGCAAGCTGGCGAAGGAATTCTTCGGCGGGTGTTCCTACTCGCCCTTCGCGTGGATCGACCCGGCGAACCCGAAGGAAGCCTTCTTCGACAACACCATCTGGAATATCGACCTGGCGAAGGGCACCTGGTATCCGAAGGCGGTCTTCTATCTGCAGAAGGACGGTAACGCGGTGAACCCCGGCAACGGCGGCTTCTTCTTCCCCTTCCGCGCCTTCACCGCGAAAAACGGCCACCAGTATGCCGTGTCGATGACGTGGGCCTTCGGGCCGGTCTTCTGGATGCGCGTCGGCGACCGGTTCAAGCCGCTGTACTATCGCTTCCGCCACTACCCGAATCCGGTGCTCTGCCCGCGCGGGCCGTTCGACTTTATGAACGTGAAAAATTCCAAGTACGTCCAAGGCCATGACTACTTATGGACGGACCAGAACGGCGACGAGGAAGCCCAGGAGAGCGAGATAACGGAAATACCGTCAACCCCGAATTCCTACCCACCGTACTTCACGTGGATGGACGCCGAGTTGAATCTTTACGGCTCCGGGGTGGTCTACCACCCGACGGCGGTGAGCAAAGACGGCGTACCGAGCTATGACTTCGCCAAGCCGACGAGTCTGGGTAAGAATATCGGCGGCGAGATCTGGACGGACGCGGCCGGATCGCAGATCTGGTCGTGGGCGAACGGCGCCTACGTAGCGAAATACCGCCCGGACGGCACGCGGGAATGGAGCTATCCCGGCCTGCTGACCTGGCCCGAATCCATCAACATGGGCGCGCCGCCGCCGGGCACGCTGCGCGGCGCCACCTGCCCGGTGGGCATCGTCGGGCGTTACAGCGGGCTGGTCAGCTACTTCGGCACGGTGGACCTGGTGCGCGACGACGGCCTCTTCGTGGCGCAGGTCTTCGAGCACAACTCCAAAGGGAACAACGGGCCGAACGTCTTCTACGTCGAATTCCTGGCCGGGCAGATGGTCTCGCCGAAGGGTACCGGAAAGATCTACATCCTCGCCGGCGACCAGGATTGCCGCGTCAGCGAAGTGCAGGGGCTCGACACCGTGAAGGATCTCCCCGGCGGGGTGTATCACCATACGCCGGCATTGGCGGCACAGGCGGCACAGGCCGCCGCCGACTACCAGGCACAGATTGCCAGCGAGCAACCGCTGGTGCTGGCGCGCGGCGGAGTCTCCGGCCTGGCGTGCGCCGACCCGGTGGGCAAAACCGTGGACGAGAAGCACGCCTTCCAGGTGCAGGCCGCGTATGACGACAAAAACGTGTATTTCAAATACACCGTCGCCTCCCCGGCGCCGCTGACCAACGGCATCATGGACCCGCTGACCGTCTTCCACGGCGGCAACCAGCTCGACATCCAGGTCGGCGCCGATCCCGCGGCCGACGCCAAGCGCACCACCCCCGCGCCGGGCGATGTGCGCCTGCTCATCAGCATGCGCGACGGCAAGCCGTGGGCGGTGGTGCTGCGCCCGAAGGTCGCGGGATTCCAGGGGAAACCGACCAGGCTCACTTCACCGCAGAACTTCGAAAACTTCGACAGCATTGCCGCCACCGACCGGGTGGAGCTAGGCGGCTACCAGAAGTGGGCCGACGGCTTTACGGTCGTCGCGGTGGTGCCGCGCGACCTGCTCGGGCTCGACCGGCTGAAGGCCGGTGATAGCCTGCGCATGGACGTGGGGTACGTCTTCGGCAACGCCGGCGGCACCCAGGCCGGCCTGCGCGCCTACTGGCACAACAACGGCTTCACCGCCAATGTCGTCAACGATATCCCCAATGAAAGCCGCCTGGAGCCGGCCCTGTGGGGCACCGCGCGGGTGGAATAGGCCGTCCCCGCCACGACCGGGCTGACCCCCGGTGCAGCCGCATACAGCGTGCCCGCCGGGCAGACCGGCGGGCACGCTGTTTTTGGCTACTGTTGAAAGACGGCCTTCGCCACCGTGATGGCGGACATCGCTTTGGGCCACCCGGCGTAGAAGGCCAGGTGGGTGATCACCTCAATCAGTTCGGCTTCCGTGAGGCCGTTCTCCCGGGCCTTCTGCAGGTGGAAGGGGAGCTGCTCGGTGTTGCCGCCGGCGATGAGCGCGGCGACGGTGATGAGGCTGCGGTCACGCGGGGCGAGTTCCGTGCGCGCCCACACGTCCCCGAACAGCACGTCGTCCGTAAGGTCCACCAGCTTAGGCGCAAACGCGCCCAGAGATTGCCGCAGGGCCGATTCTTTCTTCGGTTCAGGCATCGTCATACTCCTTTTCGCCGTTCAACGACCTGTCCGTTTCTCCAGTGCTTCGGGGTAGCGCGCCCCTTCGAGATGTCTCTATTCGGCGGCGCGGCCGATCTCTCGATCCTCATGTGCCTTCTCCAGAGTATTGACCTGACATGCGGTCAGGATCAGGTTCCCGGCGCCATCATCGCTTCAAGTGGCAGCACCACCTGGTTTACTCGGGCTTGAGTTCACCGTAGAAGAATGAAGCGGTGACTCCTCCGTCCATGAGGAAATCGCTGCCGGTGATAAACGCACCGTCGGCACCCATGAGGAGCGCGGCGACGTTGCCGACCTCGTCCGGCGTGCCCGCGCGTCCCACCGGGCTCAGCTCTATCATGCGTCGGTATCCCGCACCGCGCGGTCCGGTAAGTTCATCCTTCGCCAGCGGCGTAATGATGATGCCCGGGCTGATGGTGTTGATGCGCGCGCCGCGCTTGGCCCAACGCACTGCCTCTGCCATCACCCTGAGGGCGTTTCCCCGCTTGGCCAACTGATAGGCGTGAAGCGAGTCCTTCACCTGGTCGGGCTGCAGCATGGGCAGCGCCAACAATTCTTCAGCGGGGGTCGTCGCCAGCGCGGCGTCTTGCTCAGCGGTCAACGCGCCCAGGCGATGCCCCGATTGGGAGGCGATGACGACTCCGGACCCGCCGCGTGCCATGATGTTCCCGAATTCCTCGAGCACCACCGCGGTGCCATACAGGTCGACGGCGAGAATAGTCTGCGGCGACGCCTGGCTGGGCGACACGACCGCCGCGTGAATGAGGCCTGTCACGTCGCCGGACTGTGTGGCCGTCTCGACCAGGGCATGAATCGATGGGCGTGAGGAGATGTCGACCGTGGCGGTACTGACGTCGAATCCGGCGTTGCGCATGATGTCGGCCGCTGCGTCAGCATTCTCCTGGTGTAGGTCCGCCAACACGGTGTGCTTGCCGGAGCTGACCCGCCGGGCGATGGCCTGGCCGATCAGACCGGCTCCGATGACGACGATGACTTCACCCATGATAACCCCCTCTATATCGCGGCCTTCCCCGTCGGTTCCCCTCTTCAGCGGGACGAGGCAGCCTTGGTTCATGACGACGCGGCAACCCTTACGGGAGCAGCAAGGCCTTAATCGCACGGCGCTCGTCCATTGCACGGTACCCCTCCGCCACCTGATCGAGAGGCAAAGTCAGATCGAACACCTTGCCGGGGTTGATCTGCTTCTTCCACACCAGTTCGATCAACTCGGGCAGGAAGCGGCGCGCCGGGGCCGGGCCACCGTGCAGGCGCACATGACGAAAGAACAGGTCTTGCCCGTCGAGGGTAACCCCGTGCGGGACTCCAATATACCCGACATACCCGCCGGGTCGCGTGAAACGGATCGCCTGCATCATCGCCTCCTGGGTGCCGACACACTCCAGCACCGCGTCGGCACCGATGCCATCAGTCAGTTCCTTGATACGGGCCACACCCTCGTCACCGCGTTCGGGCACGATGTCGGTCGCGCCGAACTCCAGCGCGAGCTGCTGCCGTGCTGGGTGACGACTCATTGCGATGATCCGTCCGGCACCCCGTTGCTTGGCGGAGAGCATCGCGAGAAGTCCGACGGCCCCATCACCGACAACCACAACTACCTTGCCTGGCGTCACATTGGCCGCGTCGGCGGCAAACCATCCCGTGGCCATGACATCGGACAGTGCGAGTAGGCTCGGGATCAAGTCGTCTGTCGGGATATCCGGAGTGGCGACCAGCGTTCCGTCCGCGAGCGAGACGCGTAACAGGGGTGCCTGCGCTCGATTGATGTTTTCCCGGTGTAGACAGGACGACTGGTAGCCGGCCAAGCAGTGCGGGCAGGTATTGTCGGAGGTGAAGAACGACCCGATGACGAACTGTCCGGGTGTGATCGATGACACCTCGACGCCGACTGCTTCGACGATGCCACAATATTCATGCCCCATTGGTGTCGGCGCGGAAATCGGCGTAACGCCGCGATATAACCACAGATCGGATCCGCACACACAAGTGGCCGATATCCTGATGATGGCATCCGTCGGTTCGAGAATGGTCGGGGCGTCACGTTCCTCGAAACGCACATCGTATGGACCGTAGAGCATGGCTCCGCGCATGGTTCTCTCCTTGTCCGTCAGTCAGCTCGCGTTATGTATCGGCTACAGCCCGGTCCGTTTCTCCAGCGCTTCGGGATACCGCGCCCCCTCGATGGTGATCTGGGCGGCGGCGCGGTCGATCTCGCGCAGATCGTCGGGCGTCAGCACGATGCTCACGGCGCCGAGATTCTCCTCCAGCCGGTGCAGCTTCGTGGTGCCGGGGATGGGCACGATCCACGGCCGCTGGGCCAGCAACCAGGCAAGGGCGATCTGCGCCGGGGTGGCCTGTTTCGCGGCGGCGATCCGCTGCAGCAGCGCCACCATGGCCTGATTTGCCTTGCGCGCCTCCGGCGTGAAGCGCGGCACGATGTTGCGGAAGTCGGTTTTGTCGAAGGTCGTCTTCTCGTCGATGGTGCCGGTGAGGAAGCCCTTCCCCAGCGGACTAAAGGGCACGAAGCCGATGCCGAGTTCGTCCAGCGTCGGCAGCAGCTCCTCTTCCGGACGACGCCACCACAGCGAGTATTCGCTCTGCACGGCGGTGAGCGGCTGCACGGCATGGGCGCGGCGAATCGTTTGCACGCCGGCTTCCGACATGCCGAAGTGCCGCACCTTACCCGCCTGGATCAGCTCCTTCACCGCCCCGGCCACCTCTTCGATGGGCACGCTCGGGTCCACGCGGTGCTGGTAGAACAGGTCGATGACCTCGGTCCGCAGCCGCTGCAGGGAGCCCTCGACGTTCTGTTTGATGGTCTCCGGCCGGCTATCCGTCACCTGCCGCCCATCCGGCCCGATGCCGATGCCGAACTTGGTGGCGATGACCACCCGTTCGCGAAAGGGCGCCAGGCCTTCGCCCACCAGCGCTTCGTTGGTGAACGGGCCGTAGATCTGGGCCGTGTCGAAGAAGGTGACCCCCCGCTCGACGGCGGCCCGGAACAGCGCGATCATCTCCTGCTTATCGGCCGGCGGGCCGTAGGACATGCTCATGCCCATGCAGCCCAGTCCGAGCGCCGAGACTTCCAGGCCGCGCCGGCCCAGGTGACGTGTTTGCATCATGGCTCCTCTCGTATTGCGCCACACCGCCCATGAGCCGCGCGTCTCAGGCTTGCTTTTTAAAGAGCTGCAGGGCGGCGGCCAGCCGTTGGGGCATGGCGGCGTCTTCCATCTCGGCGGCGATCTGGGCCAGCATCTCCGGGATCGGAATTTGCTGGGGACATTTCTCCAGACAGGCGCCGCACGCGATGCACTGGGAGGCGTAGCCCGGACCGGTATGCGTCAATTGCCCACTCAGGCGCAAGGCATACACGAACTTCGCGCTCTCCCCCCCGCCGAACATGTGCATCTGATTGTAGCCCTCAAAACTATTGGGGATCATGACGCCTGCCGGGCAGGGCATGCAGTATCCGCAGCCGGTGCAGCCGACCTTCATGAGCGCCCGATACGTCGTACCGGCCCGCGCCACCAGCCCCAACTCGTCGGGCGTCAGCGACCGCGGCACGGCGGTCTCCGCGATGGCCAGGTTCTCCCGGATATGCGCCTCCTCGTTCATGCCGGACAGGACAACCGTCACTTCCGGGTGATCCCACACCCAGCGCAGCGCCCATTCCGCCGGCGTGCGCGGCTGCGCCGCCTCGCGCCAGAGCGCCTCGACCGCGGGCGGCGGCGTGCCGCCGAGATTGCCGCCGCGCAGAGGTTCCATGACGATCACGCCCAGGCCTTTCGCGGCGGCATAGTGCAGGCCCGCGGTGCCCGCCTGGTTGTGCTCATCGAGATAATTATATTGGATCTGGCAGAAGACCCAGGGATAGGCATCGACAACGCGCGCGAAGTCCGCGGACAATCCATGGTAGGAAAAGCCGGCATTGACGATGCGCCCGTCGCGTTGCGCCTGATCGAGGCACTCGCGTACCCCGAGTGCCTGCAGGCGATCCCACGCGCCGCCGTTGAGGGAATGCACCAGGTAGTAATCGATGTGGTCCGTGCCCAGCCGCTCCAGTTGCGCCGTCAGAAAGCGGTCGAAATCCTCACGGCTGTGGATCAACCAGGAGGGGAGCTTGGTGGCCAGCTTCACCCGGTCGCGGTAGCCGTCGCGCAGCGCCTTCCCCAGCAGCGGTTCACTCATCCCGCCATGATACGGCCAGGCGGTGTCGACGTAATTGACCCCCTGCTCGATGGCCTCGCGAATCTGCGCGATCGCCCGCGCTTCATCGATCTGCCCCTCCCGCATGGGCAGGCGCATGCACCCAAAGCCCAGAGCCGACAAGGCATCCCCGTTTTTCGGCATCGTCCGGTATTGCATCAGTTGCTCCTCTTATGCTGTGATCTTATCATACCGTGAGAGCAGGAGCACGGCAATTACGCAGCACCGTTTCCTGCCAGCACGAGCAGGGAATTGTCAGCGTATATCGAATCATAGCAAGAGGAGTATCACTATGAGCGAGCCGGCCTACGAGATCAAGCCGATATACACCTACGCCGATTACCTCACCTGGCCCGACGAAGAGCGCTGGGAGATCATCGACGGGGTGGCGTATGATATGTCGCCGTCGCCGACGCTACGCCACCAAGCCATTCTCTGGCAGTTAGTGCTGCAAGTCGGCCCTTTTCTGGAGGGATCGCTGTGCCAACCGTTCACGGCGCCGGTTGATGTCGTGCTGCCCAAAGCGTCGGAAGATGTCACCACCGCGACGACCGTGGTACAGCCTGACCTGCTCGTGGTGTGCGACCCGGAGAAGCTGCAAGGCAGCCACTGCGTCGGCGCGCCTATGCTGGTGATCGAGATCCTCTCCCCCGCCACCTCGAAGAAGGACCTGCGCGAGAAGCTGCACGCCTACGAAGGCGCCGGCGTGCCGGAATACTGGGTGGTATCGCCCACGGAGAAGTGGGTGCAGATTTACACCCTCGGCCCCGACGGGCGCTACGGCGCGCCCGCCGCCTTCGGCGATGGGGAAGAGGCGGCGGTCGGCGTGCTGCCCGGGTTGGTGATCGACCTGGGGCGGGTGTTCGCGGAGCGCTGAGCCTGACGATAATCGCGGGGATCTCGCCTCATCCCTCCGGCGTAATCAGCGTCACCGTCGGAAAGTACGTGCGCATCCGGGCGGCATCGCGTGTCAATAGCTGCAACCGCATCACGGCGGCATGCGCGCCGATGAAGAAATCCGGAAGCGTGGCCATACGTTTGCCGCCTTGTTGCCGATAGCGCAAAAAGGCTTTACCGGCCAGAAAAGCGGCTTCCAGCGGTAACGGCAGCCGTTGAAAGGCTTCTGGTGGTAAGGCCGCTTCACATTCCTCAATCGTTGTGAAGCCGATGGAGACTTCGGCGTAGATGATGGGGTTGATACACAACGTGCCTTCGTTCGCGCAACGTTCGAGCGCCGCTGCCGACCAGGCAGACCAGGTCGGGTCCGCTGTCAGAAGGTCGAGGAGGACGTTGCTATCGACCAGCGTGCCGCTCATCGGTCGCCCCGCGTCAGGGCCATAATCTCATCCGTGGTCATCCGCACGGTGCTTTTCCCGCGCAAGCGCTCGACGATATGCCGTCCGCGGAGATTGGGTGCCGTGGCGGGCACGATCCTGACCGCGTTGCCTTCGACTACGAACTCGACCTCAGAACCCGGTTGCATATTGAGTTGATCGCGGATATCTACCGGAATGGTTACCTGCCCTTTCGTCGTGATCTTCATACGTGCCTCCGATGTAAGAATTGTACTGGTATTACCTGATCTGTCAAGGCGTCTCCCTCCCTTCCCGACCCACCCTCCTGTTGTCAGCCACTACAGCCTGTGCTATACTTCGTGACTAATAAGACATTAACGGTAGAAAAAGTCAGGAGTGTCGAAATCGTCCGCGGGGCGGGGGATTTGACCAATTGACCGCCGTTTGATCTGCCGGCCTGCGCGTGCTCCCCCTGCGGTTCGCGGGCCCTGGAAAGGGACACTCGTGAAGCACTTCGCACTTGCTTTGCTCGCCGTGCTCGCCTTGAGCGGTTGGACGCGGCCCGCCGGCGCCGCGCCGACGCCACCGAATGGCGGGTGGGACGCCGTCTGGTCGTCGGATGCCACGCTGCTCGCCTACACCTCCGGCCCGCGCCACGGCATCCCCAACCTGTATGTGCAGCGCGCCGCGGGGAGCGACCTGCGCGTCCTCACCCTTGCCGGGGCGCACGCGCCGCGCTGGGTGCCCGGCACGCACACCCTCGTCTTCGGTACGCTGCGCACCGGCAAACCGCAATACCTGTCCATCGCGGCGGACGGTGCGCCGGGCAGCGAGACGCTGTACCCCGCGCTGCCAGGTGAGGCCCTCGACCCCGCGTGGTCGGCGGACGGCACACGTATCGCCTTCACGCGCCCGTCGGCGGACGGCGCCGCCTGCGACCTGGCCATCGTGCCAACGGCCGGCGGTCCGGTCGCGCCCCTGACGAAGAACTTCTGGGTGCGCGAATGGGCGTGGTCGCCTGACGGCGCCACGCTGGCCTTCACCGTGGGGCGCTCCGCGGGCTCCAGCCTGTGGACGGTCGACCTGGCCACGAAGGAGATGCGCCTGCGCTACAACGGCTATTGCACCGCGCCCACCTTCGCGCCGAACGGCCAGCGGCTGGTGATCGGCGTGCCCGACGTGCACAGCGGCTTTCACCCGCAGGTCATCGACCTGGCCGCCAAAAAGGCGCTGCCGCCGACCATCGTGCGCTCCTGCAACGGGCAAAAGTTTCTCTGGTCACCCGACGGCACGCGGTTGTACTTCTGCGCGTCACGCAAGAGCGAGGCGGCGATCTGGGGTGTGAACGTGGACGGCAGCCACCTGCAGCGCGTCACCCCCGCGGGCACCCCGGCGGCGGAGCCCGCGCTGGCGCCGAACGGGAAGCTTTTCGCCTTCCAGGCCCAGCCCGCGGCGGCGTACAGTCCGGACATCTACACCATCGCGCCGGACGGCAGCGCGCTACACGCGTGGACGCATTCCGCCCCCTCCGCGTGGTCTCCGAGCTGGTCGCCCAACGGCAAGTATCTCCTGTATCAAACCGACCGCCGACACCTGGACGAGCTGGTGATCGCCGCGGTGGGGGTGTGGAAGCCGCGCGCGCTGACGACGCTCCTCTCCGGCGACCCGGCGGAGGTGTCCTGGTTCCCCGACGGCAAGCGCATCCTCATTCAGGACGGCGGGCACCTGGCGGTGTGTGACACGCTGGCGGCGAAGGACGCGCTACGCCCGCTGACCACGCTGACCGGCCCGGCGCACAGCCCGCGCGTGACCGGCGACGAGATCCTCTTCGCCGACTGGAGCCT
This sequence comes from uncultured bacterium, assembly GCA_903928345.1. Classification (GTDB taxonomy): domain Bacteria; phylum Armatimonadota; class Hebobacteria; order CAIYQO01; family CAIYQO01. The sequence goes on from CAIYQO010000195.1 coordinate 29,520, forward strand.
GCCCGACCCCGCGGTGGCGGTGATGCGCGCGGACGGGAGCGGCAAGCGCCTGCTCACCCACGTGCCGGTGCATCCCGCCGGCCCGCCGGCACCGAAAACCCCGCCCGCCCCGCCGAAGACGAGCGCCGCGCCTGCGCGCGTGTTGCTCGCGAGCCTGGTGTGGGTGCAGATGGCCGACGCCACTCCCGTTGTGACAGCGACACCTACCCCTGCACCGCCCTCCGACCCGCATGCCGGGCTGGGGGTGATGGCGCCGGTGCCGAACGTGGGCGACCAGGACGCGCCGCAAATTGTGGACAGCACCCCGGTGCGCGCGCCGGACGGCGCGCGCGTGGCCTTCATCCGCAATAGCCAGTTGTGGACCATCGGGCACGACGGGAAGGGCGAGACGCAGCTCACCCACCTGCCGTTGCCGAAGGACACCGCGCGCACCCTGCAGGCGCCGCTGTGGACGCCCGACGGCACCACGCTGCTCTTCCTCGCCATCAGCGACACCGACGGCCCGCTGGAGCTGCAGGTATGGACGAGCACCCTGACGCCGGACAGCGCCAAATGCATCTACCGCGAGGCGGTACACAGCGAATACGGCGTGTATTATGCCTTCTGCACCACCCCGCCGCTGCTTCTGGATGCCGGGCATGTGCTCTTCACGTCGCTGACCGAGCAGGGACCGCGGCTGGCGCAACTCGCGCTGGACGGCACGGGCTTGAAGCCCCTGCTGCCCGCTGCCGCCTTCCCGGCCCTCGATGCCACGGGCACGCGGGTGGCCTACCTCGATCTGGCGAGCGGCGTCGAGCACGTGCGCGTGTGCAACCTGACGACCGGCGCCGTCAGCCGCCCGGTGGATCTCCCGCTATGACGACGACCGCCCGCATGATGACCGGCCTCGTGCTCGCGCTGGCGTTGCTGGCGGGGGGAGCCGGGCGCGCGGCCGACGCCGGGCGCATCGCCTTTCGCTACGCCATCCGCGATTTCCAGGGGCACGAGCGCTTTCAGGACCCGACGGCGTTGGCGCTGGACACGAAAAAGGGACTGCTCTACGTGGCGGATCGCGCGGCGGGCACGGTCTTTGTGTATAGCACGCTGGGCATCGCGCGCACCCGGCTGGACGACAAGGACGGCGTGAAGGCGCCCATCGGCCTGGCGGTCGATCGCCGCAGCACGCTGTATATCAGCGAGGACGACGGCGGGCCGGTGCAGGTGCTGCCCTTCAACGGCACCATGACGACCCTCGCACTGCCTGCCGCGGGCGAGAAGGGCCTGCCGCCCAAGCCGGGCCGGCTGGCGACGGATCGCGACGACAATCTGTACGTGGTGGATCGCGCCAACGGGCGCGTGTGCGTCTTTGACCGGGCGCAGAAGTTCAAGTACGCCGTGGGCAGCCTCGGCGACAAGGAAGGCCAGTTCAAGGAGCTGCAGGACATCGCCGTGGATCGCCAGGGGCGGCTCTACGCGCTGGACGCCACCGGGCCGGCGGTGCAGGTCTTCGACGGCAAGGGGCATTACCTGTATACCTTCGGCACGCACGGCGAGGCGCCGGAGCAGCTTTCCTTTCCGACGGCGCTCTTCATCGACCGGCAGGATCAGGTGTGGATCGTCGACCGCCCGCGGCACGCGCTGAAGGTCTACGACCGCATGGGCACCTTTCTGCTCACCTTCGGCACCTACGGGCAAGGCGAGGGGGAACTCTTTCACCCCCTCGACGCGGCGCTGGACGACACCGGCCATCTCTTCGTGCTCGAGGTCGGCGCGCTGCGCGTGCAGGCCTTCACCGTCACCCGACCCTTCGAACCGTTTACGCCATCGATGCCATGAACCATTTTTGCCACGAGTTACGGTGGGTGCGGCGCTGGGCGCTGCTGGCGCTCTGCCTGGCGGCGGGGGCGGGCGCGCACGCCTACCAGGAACTCGGCGCGGAGATGCAATACAACCTGACCGAGCAGAAGAACGCCGGCGCCGACGTGCTCACGCGCAGCAACGTCTCCACCAACCTGCTCTTCCTCTACCAGGGGCCGATCACGCCGGGCTCCGGACTCTCCTCCGACGTGCGCCTCAACGCGAGCACGCTCAACGACACGCTGAGCCAGACGGCCAACACCACCTTTATCCTCAATCTGTATAACACCAAACCGGATTACACCTTCATCGGCCGGCTGACGCGCAGCGACGCGAGCAGCACATCGAACCTGCAGGCGCTGACCGCCGACACGGTGACCACCAACTACGCCGCCAACTTGCTGCTGCGCCGTCCGGACTACCCGTTGCTTAACGTGCAGTACCAGTACCAGACGGCGAACAGCACCTACGGCGACACCGCGTCGGGGTATACGGACAGCGACTGGCGCTTCAGTGGGCAGTATACACGCGCCCCCTTCTACTTCAGCTACGACCGCACGGCGCAGTCCATGCGCACCGGCGCCGCGCCGGCGCTCAACGCGATGACGGAGCGCGCCGCGGTGACCGCCGTGCAGCCGCTGGGCAGCGGGATGGAGTTCACCGGCGAGTACGACCGCCTCTACACCAACGCGTCGGGGGGGAGTGCCTCCACCTCCGACAACGGGTTGCTGCGCCTCACCGTCACCCCGACCCACGCGCTGACCGGCAACATCGAATACGCGCTGCAGTCGGCGGAAAACGTGGTCGACGCCCGGCGCGACCCCTCCAGCGATCACACCCTCACCGTGGGGGCGCGCGCCGACGTCTGCACCGGGCTGTCGCTGGAATACGGCGGCTACTGGCTGGGGCAGCACGGCAGCACCGCGGGGGTGGCGTCCACCTCCGGCACGACGAATCAGACGCTCTCCCTCACCAGCCGGCTGGCGGAGGACACCGTGCTCAGCGCGTCGGGCTACCGCACCGAGGACACCCTCGACGGGCAGCGCGCCGACCGGGAGGACACCGTGCAGGGGGCGTTGCAAACGAGCCTGGGTTCCAGCAGCGACTTCACCTGGAGCCTGGGCAACACCGCCACGCTGGGCACCGGGCCGAGTCACGGCAGCAGCACCTACACCGGGCTGGCGCTGCGCAACCGCGCCAACCCGCGCGCCACCTACGGCGTCGCCTACACCTGGATGACGAGCCAGAATGTGGACAGCAACGACGTCGCGGGTCGCGCCATCAACAACGGGGTGACCACCGACCTGCTCTGGATGCTCACTTCGCAGGCGGTGCTCGACTTGCGCCTGGGCTATCTGCTCTCGCGTGGCACCGCGACGACGCAGCAGCTCACGCCGTCGGCGAACTTCCGCTGGCAGCTCACGCCGTCGACGAATCTGGGCGTGAGCTACGATATCAACGAGAACGCGCAATGGGGCGACCCGGCCAACGCGCAGCCCGGCCTGCAGACGACGAATCTGCACGTCCACCTGCTGCGCACCTATCACCGCGGGTCGAATATCACCATCGACTACTACGTGACGCGCGCCAACACCGGCGTGGTAGAATGGCAGCGCCAGTTGAGCACGTCGGTGACGTTCCAATTTTGAATTTTGAATTGTGAGTGTTGAATTGGGGGACGCGAGGGGGATTGCGCTCGCGGAACACCGGTTCATCATTCAGAGCCAGGGATCTCGAATTTTGGGTTTTGAGGTGTGAATTTGCGCCGGCGCACGCGGCCGGCCAATTCAAAACTCAAAATTCAAAACTCAAAATTCGTCAATACGAGGGGGGTGCACACATGCATACACGCAACATCGCGGTACTTATCGGCGCAAGTCTGTTGCTGCTGGCCGTCGCGGGGTGTCGGCAGAACCTGCAGGTCTACGTGGCCGGGCAGACGGGGGCGCGCATGCGCATTGCCGTGCTGCCGTTCGACAACGTCAGCCAGAACCAGGAGGCCGGACGCGTCGTCACGCAGACGGCCATCACCTATCTGCTCTCCACCGGCGCCTTCGAGGTTATCGAGCCGGGCGTGGTGAACGCGGCGATGGCGGAGACGGGCGTGCGCGTCAACGACGGCATCTCGGCGGACGACTGCCACAAGCTGCAGGGTAAGCTGCACGCGCAGGCCTTCCTGATCGGCATGGTGGAGGAGTACGGCGACGTGCGCATCAACGCCGACTCCTACCCCTCCTTCTCGTGCAGCGCCCGCCTGGTGGACGCCGAGACGGCGAGCATCCTGTGGGCGGCGACGATCAGCAAGACCGGCGACGACAACGTGAAAGTCTTCGACATCGGCCGCATCTCCTCGCTGGGCAAACTGACGAAGCTGGCGATGGGGACGATGGCGCAGTCGATGGCCTCGTCGCAGAAGGTGCTGCTGGCCGGCATGGGCAAATACCCGACGGCGACGGGATCGACGGACACCCTGAAGCCCAACCCGGCGACGCCGACCGCCACCACCACGACTCCGGCGAAGTATCTGGACGAGACCCCGGCGTACGGCGAAAAGGAGCTAACCGCGTTGCTGAAGGACGTGGATAAGTTCAAAGTGGGCGTGGTAAACTACAGTAAGCACTTCCACGATACGGTGGAAACGACCTACGCCATCGGCGACACGAACAAAGGCATCGACGTGAAGCTGGTCGATTACCGCACGGCGGGCGTCACGGAGAAGTTCCTGGCGCACTACCACCCGGACGAGACGGCCACGACCTTCGCCGGCCTGTCGGCCTTCGCGGGGCAGACGGCTACCTCGCCGGTGCACCAGGCGCCGCCCACCTTCTTCTACCACCTCGACCTGGCCGCCGGGCGCTTCGGCCTGTATCTGCGCGGTCCCGAGGCGAAAAAGGCGGAGATCGAGGCGCTGGCCACCGGGCTGATTAGCGCGTTGAAGTAGGGCGATGGCGGGCCGCAGCCGGGGGGTGGTTGGCACCGGGCGGATTTCCCGCTATCATCTTTATGCTGGTCGGCGTGCCATCCCTCCTGCACGGAGGGCATCGTGTTGCGGATACGCGACGCTGACGGAGGTTTTACACACGTGCATATCGTAGTGGTCGGGTTGAACCACGATACCACGCGCATCGAACTGCGCGAGAAGCTGCGCATCCCCACGGCGGGGATGCCGGTTGCGCTCGCCTCCCTGCGCGCCTGCCCCGATCTGCACGAGTGCCTCATCCTCTCCACCTGCAATCGCACGGAGATCTACGCCGTCACCGGCAAGCGCGGGCATGACGCGGAGATCGTCCGGTGGATCGGCGACTACTGCGGCGTGGCGGAGGCGGAATACCGCACGCACCTCTACACTCTCGCCGGGCACAAGGCGGTGGAACACCTCTTCCGCGTCTCCGCCGGGCTGGATTCCCTCGTCGTCGGCGAGGCGCAGATCCTCGGGCAGATCAAGATGGCCTACAGCGCGGCCACGCAGGCGGTGTGCACCGGCGCGCTGCTCAACCCGCTGCTGCACCAGGCCATCGCGGTGGGGAAACGGGCGCGCACGGAGACGGGCATCGGGCAGGGCGCCTCGTCGGTGAGCGCGGTGGCGGTGCAGTTGGCGAAGTCGATCTTCGGCCACCTGGAAGGCCATACCGTGCTCATCCTGGGCGCGGGGAAGATGGGCGAGCTGCTCATGGCCTCGCTGGTGACGAACGGCGCGGACCGCGTGGTGGTGGCCAACCGCACGCCGGAGAAGGCGGCGGCGCTGGCCGCGCACTACGGCGGGCGCGCCGTGACGCTGGACGAGCTGCCCGCGGCGCTGATCGCCGCCGACATCACGCTGGCCGCCGCCGAGGTGACGGCGCCCCTCATCACCCGCGCGCAGGTGGTGGCCGCCATGCACGCGCGCCGCGGGCGCCCCGGGTTCTTCATCGACATCGCCGTGCCGCGCAACATCGCCGAGGACGTGGGCACGCTGGACAACGTCTTCGCCTACAACATCGACGACCTGCAGTCCATCGTGCAGGCGGACCTGGCGCGGCGGCATACGGAGATCGCCAAAGTGGAAGCCATCATCGAGGAGGCCGTCACGGCCTACAATCAGCGGTTGCGCGCGCAGGAAAGCGTGCCCATCATCACGGCCTTGCGCGCGCGGCTGGAAGCGCAGGGGCTGGCGGAGGCGCAAAAGCTGAAGAGCCGATTGCGCCACCTGTCGGCGGAGGATCACGCGGCCATCCAGCACGCCATGCGCGCGCTGGTCAACACCATCAGCCACCAGCCGCTCATCCAGATCAAGGAATACGCCACGCAGGAGGATGCCGCGGCGAAGCTGCAGGCGGTGTGCGAACTCTTCGGCCTGGCGCCGGAGCTGGCGGCGCTCCCGGAGCGGCACGAGGAGGAGCACACGCCATGAACGGAACCCTGGTGCTGTTGCTGACGGTGTCCGCCTGCCTGTACGCGTTCGCGGCGGCCTGGTATCACCGGCGCATCTTCAACGCGGCAGCGGGCGGGACGCACGCGCCGCTGCTGGCGGCGCTGGGCCTGCACGCGGCCACCATCATCGTCTACGGTGTGGTGAACCGCATCACCATCCCGCGCAACCTGCTCGAGTCGCTGCTGGTGCTCACGTGGTCGCTGGGGGTGATCTTCCTGCTCACCACGCGGCGCCGTTCGCTGCCCGTGCTGGGGGTTTACCTCGGCCTGCTGGCGGCGCTGGCGCTGGCGGCGTGCGCCGTGCTCATCACGCCGGGCGCGCCGCGCGGCCATGGCAACTTCGACAGCCCGTGGATGTGGGTGCACATCTTCAGCTTGCTCCTCAGCTACGGCAGCTTCGTGCTCGCCTTCGGGGCGGCGGTAGCCTACCTGGTGCAGGCGCGGATGTTGAAGACCAAGCACTTCTCCACCATGCAGCACCTGCCGCCGCTGGAGGCGCTTGACCTGCTCGCCTATCGCCTCATCGGGCTGGGCTTTCCGCTCCTCACGCTGGGCATCGTCACCGGCGCGCTGTGGGCGCAAACGGCGTGGGGCAGCTACTGGAGCTGGGACCCGAAGGAAACCTGGTCGCTCATCACCTGGCTGGTCTACGCCGTCTACCTGCACACGCGCGTCATTCAGGGTTGGCACAGCAAGTGGTCCAACCGCCTGCTCATCGCCGGCTTCGCCTGCATGCTCGTCACCTACGTCGGCATCCTCGTCCTCCCCCACAGTTTGCACGGGGTGCGGTAGGGTGAGGAAGCCCGGCTCGATCCACAGCCCCGAAGGGGCGTGCGATGCTAGCCACGGGCGTGAGCCCGTGGTTTGCGTAACAGAAATTGTCCGAGCCCCGACGGGGCGGCAGAAGGTGAGTCTGTCGCCCCGTCGGGGCTCGGTCATATTTTATGGCGGGCACCACG
>CAIYQO010000196.1 GCA_903928345.1 uncultured bacterium
CGCCGTCCAGGTGGGCGGCTAAATTGGCACCGGTGTAGTTGCCCGTGGTGGCGATCAGGTAGTCGACAGACTGGCGGTTAGTGAACATCGGCCTGCAAGAAAGATTCTTGCTCGCAGGGACGATTCCTCCTTACGCCCCAAGATTCTCAAGCGAAAGTCCTGGTTGAGAAAACGTTGGAGCGCACTACAAACTATCTGTAGTCGGTCATTTGGACCAGCAAACAATATCGGTAATGCGGCAGCTACTGTTGGCCAAGCTGCGGTGAGCATCGGAAAGCGGTCATGCATCTGGAAGCTATTCTCGATGACCAGTGCATAAACACGTTCCTCCAGTCGATTGCCGGTTTCCGCGACGACTTCGGATTTCTTATTCCGTAAGAATACAGCAACCATCGGCACAAATACGAATGCCTTCTCTTCATCATCCGGCACAACAAGACCGCGATATGCAAGGTTATCCAGTGAAGTCCGCGCAGCGATCGGAGAGAGATTGGAGAGTCCAGCGATATATTTTACCTCGACGGCTTGCGTGAAATAGGTGAGAGCAGCGAGCACTTGTATTTCGTGGTCGGTAAAAGTATCCAGTAGATCGCCGAAGATAACTCCAGTGGGTCGTTGCCAGGCGGGGCGCTGCGCAGGAAGTAAAGGGCGGCGGTGACAGTACGGCAACGGCCTTTACCGAGTTGCCCAGCGAGCCAACGCAGCAGTAATGGGTTGCCACCAGTCTCCTCATAGAGATGAAGCCGTTCTGTTACTGTGGCCCGTGCCAGGAGGGGGCGTCCATCGGCTAACTCAGCGAGATAATCAAGTGCGGCTTGCTGCCCGAGTTTGTCTAGGCGGATAATGCGGGCGTCGACATCCGTACGGCGGCGACTGGTAACTATGGCCTTGCAGCCTTGCGGCATCTTTTCATCCTCGAGTTGCGCTAATTCTAACAACCAACCGATATGATGGTATCAACATACTGTTCTAACCCCGTATCTGTCAAGCCTGGAATGCGGTCAGCGATGTTAGTTGCCGTCCCCTGAAGAAAATAGGGCGCCGGAAGCCCTCTTCGATAGTAACCTTTGCCCCCCCGCCTCATCTAACGGACTATGATATCGCGATTCATGCGGTTGGCGTTGATTGGGGTCTGCTGCGCGGGGCTATGGGGCGCGCGTGCCGGGTGGGCGCAACCGAGTTTGGGGGATGCTGTGTCACGGCCGGCGGTGGCGCCGCAAGGCGACCCGCTGCCCGGGTGGGTGGCGCAACTGAAGGACCCGAATCCGCGTCTGCGGGAGGATGCCGCGACGCGGTTGGGGGTGCTGGCGGATGCGCGTGCCGTGGAGCCGCTGCTCGCCGCGCTGACGCTGGAGAAGGATGGCCTCGCGAAGGCCGCGGTCGTCCGCGCGCTGGGGTACGGGGGCGCCCGCGTGGTGGATGCCGTGTGCGCCGCGCTGCAGGATACCGATCCGGCCGTGGCTCTGGCCGCGGCGGACACGCTGGGGCACGTGCATGACGGGCGGGCGGCGGCGCCGTTGCTGGCGATGGCGGCCGATACCGACGCGGGGGTGCGGGCCGCGGTGCTGGCCGCGCTGGGGGCGCTGCACGAGCCGCGCGCTCTGCCACCGGCACAGGCCGCGCTGCACGATGCCGACCCGCGCGTGCGTGCCGCCGCGGCGACGGTGTGCGGACAACTCGGCGACGCGAAGACGGGCGCGTTGCTCCTCCCGCTGCTGCATGACCCAGAAATCGACGTGCGCGCCGCTGCCGCCGTCGCGGTCGGCACGTTGCGCTATGCCCCGGTGCTGCCCGAGCTGTGTCCGCTGACCCAGGATGCCGACGCCCACCTGCGGCAATGCGCGGTGCACGCCCTGGGCCTCCTGCCGTCTGACAAGGACGGCAAGCGGAGCCAGGCGCTGATCGCCGCGCTGGCGGACACCATGGGCGAAGTGCGCGGCGAAGCGGTGGCGATTTTAGCTACGGCGCCTGACGAACGTGCGGTGGCGCCGCTCATCGCCTGCGCGCAGCACGATTTGATTCCGGAGATTCGGCAGGCGGCGCTGCTCGCGCTGGGGCCGTATCCCGATGCCCACGCGCGCGAGGTGCTCCTCGCGGAGCTGCCGCTGGCGGCGCCCCCGGTGCAGACGGCGTGCGTCAACGCCCTGGTGCGCCTCGGGGCACCCGGGTTGCCGCCGCTGCTGGCCTTCGCGGGGGAGACGCAACCCCTTGCACTGCGCCTCGCGGCGTTGCACGCCTTGGGCGAGCTGCCCGATGCGCGCGCCTTTCCCGTGCTGTTGACCACCCTGCACGACGCCGACCCCACGGTGCGCGCCACCGCCGGCGAAGCGCTGGGGCGCTTCACCGACCCACGCGCGGTGGAGCCCCTGCTCACCCTGGCGAAGGACCCGCAACCGTACCCGCGCACGGTGGCCTATGCGGCGCTGGGGGGGCTCAAAGACTCGCGCGCGGTGGGGCCGTTGGCAGCAGGATATGCGTCAGCGGACGCGGACGCGCGCCCCCACCTTGCCCAGGCACTCGACGCGATTATCGCCGCGCAGCCCCTCGCCTGGCTGATTACCACGATGCAGGACGGCCCACCCGAGGTGCGCGCCTTCGTGCTGCCGGCGTTGGCGCGGCGCACGGATATCACCTCCGCGCAGCGCCGGCAGGTCACCGCCGCCCTCACGCGCGGCCTGACCGACAAAGACCCCACCCTGCGCATGAGCGCGTTGCGCGCCTTGACCAGCGATGGCGATGCGCGCCTCGACGCTCTGCTCACCGCGCTGGCCGATCCCGCCCCGGAGTTGCGCGTGTATGCCGCGACGGCGCTGGGGCAGGCCACGGCGGATAAAACGCGCGTGGTGCCCGCACTGCTCACCGCGTTGAAGGATACCGACGCGGGCGTGCGCGAGCAGCTCTGCCTCGCGCTGGGGCACTTCACCGATCCGCGCGCGGTGGACCCGCTGTGCGCCATCCTGCGCGATCCGGTGCCGGTGGTCGTCCGGGCGGCGTTGCGCAGCCTGCATGCCTATCACGAGGCCCGCGTCGTAGCGGCGGTGGCGCCCCTGCTGCACGGCGCGGATGCCGAGACCACGCGGCTGGCGGTGGAGACGCTGGCCATCTGCGGTTCTACCGCCGTCGCGCCGTTGCTGCTCGCGCTGAAAGACCCCGACGCCGGTACTCGTGCGCGGGCGGCAACGGCGCTGCGCGGCCTGGCCGACCCGCGTGCGCTGGACCCCCTCATCGCCGTATTGCAGGACCCCAGCCCGCAAGTGCGCAAACAGGCCGCGCTCGCGCTGGGGGCCTTGCACGACACCAAGGCGGTCGACCCGCTGCTCGCCCTGCTCACCCATCGCGAAGGCAACACCCGCTGGGGCGCCGTCACCGCGCTGGGCGCGCTGCACGATCCCCGCGCCATCGACCCGCTGCTACCGCTGCTGAAGGACCCCCTGCAGCCCGTGCGCTGGGCCGCGGCGAAGGCGCTGGGGGAGTTCGACGACCCGCGCGTGCTCGACCCCCTGTTGGCCACGCTGCGCGACGGCGATACCGGGCTGACGCCGGGCGGGTGGATCCCCCACACCTCCGTGCGCGGGCAGGCCGCGCTCTCCCTCGGCAACCGCAAAGACCCGCGCGCGCTGGAGCCGCTGCTCGCCGCGTTGCGCCAGGACGACCCGCTGCTCGCCTCCGCTGCCGCCACCGCGCTGGGCATGCTGGGGGCGCCCGCGGCCATCGACCCGCTCATCACGGCGCTGGGCCAGGCCTCCCCCGCCGTCCGCCAACAAGCCGCCACCGCGCTGCACACCCTCACCGGGCAAAGCTTCGGCCCTGACGGGGCGAAGTGGCAGCGCTGGCGGAAGGGGACGAAATAGGACTGTTTCCAGGGTATAGGGGGACCTCGCTACTCGTCATCCCCTACGGCGCCGGGCCCAGTTCCCCCCAGAGTAACTCGTCGATGTTGTCGTAGTCGGCGGCCATCCAGGCGGGGTCGACCCCGGCGGCGATCAGGGCGGTGGCGCAGGCGGCGTGCAGCGCGGCGGTCTCGGGGTAGAGGTCGGTGGACATCAGCCGCGCCTGCGCCTCCTGCAAACGCGTCCAGGCGGGGACGTCCGGCGATATGTGGCCGGTGAGCAGCGCGGTCACGTGCTGCAGCAGCGGGCCGAACGTTTGCCCCAGCGCGGTGGCGTCGGCGAAGCGGGACAGGCGCTCGGGATACGGGAATGGCTTGCCCTCCGCCAGCAGAAAGACGCGCTGCAGCTCCGCCACCGTCGTCGCCAACGCCAGCGCGGCGGGCAACAGGTCGGCGTCACCGTGGGGATGCTGCGGGAAGATGTCGATGCCGGCGTAGAGCGCCGATAGCCAGCGGTACTTCAGCTTGCGCACCAGCACCTCGCGCGGGTAGCCGCGGAAGGTGTCGCGGAGCTGCGCGAATTGCGCGCCGGGATCGGTGATGACGCGCGCATGGGTCCATATCCACAGCGGCACGTCCTCGAAATTGCGAAATTGCCGCGCCACGCGCTCCAGCGGGGTGAGAGAGAAGTGCGGGCACGCCGCCTCCGCGCCGAAGTAGCGGTGGCACGCCTCACCCGCCAGCGCACAGAAGAAGCCCCGTTGCCCGGTGATGAGGCCCGCCGCCAGCGCCGCCGCATGCACCTCGTCGTAGACCGCTTGCGGGCAGAGCACGTCGATATCCACGTCGGAGGCCGGCGTGTGTAGCCCCAGCGCCCGGCTGCCGGTGAGCAGCAGCGTGAACGCTTCGCGCGGCCGTGTCAGGCCCGGCACGGCGAAGATCTGCTCGCCGATGTAGCGCGCCAATGCCACCTCGTCGATATCCGTGCCCGGCAGATGCGTGGTGAGCATAACGGTATCTTCGCTGCGGGAAGGCGTTTCCCTGCGCCGGTAAAATACGGCCATGAGTTGCGCCCAGCGCCCTTGCCCGCTACAATGACGGTATGAAGGGTTACATCGACAGCATTTTCGGCGGTATGGCGCGGGTCCTGGTTGGGGAGGGCGAATCCACGGCAATCGACGTGCCGGTGGGGGAGCTACCCAACGGCGCGGGGGTGGGCAGCGTGATGCGCCTGCGCTTCAGCGTGGACGACGCCGCCACCACCGCGCGCAAAAAACGCACCGCCCCCCCGCCCCCGCCCGGGTGGTATGATCCGTTCGCGGAATAAGAGGGAATCGGCTTTCCACTTATCGTGCTTGTAATCGTATTCGAAAAACGCCAAGTTTGAGGTGAAGGTCGATTACGAGCACGAGCACGAATTACGATTTACTCCGCCTCCAGCAGCCCCGTCACGATCTCTTCGAAATGCAGCGCGTGGGAGGCTTTCACCAGCACCACGTCGCCGGGGGTGAGTTGGGCCAGGGCGGCGGCAAGGGCGGCGGGGTTGTCGGGGTACCAGGTGGCGCGGTCGTCGGTTACGTATTCTCGTGCCAATTCGCCGACGGCGAGCACGGCGTCGAGGCCGAGTGCGACGGCATACGCGCCGATGGCGTGATGCTGGGCGCGCTCGGTGGGGCCGAGTTCCTTCATATCGCCGAGGATCGCCAGCTTGCGCCCGCCTTTGATCTCGCTCAGGCACTCCAGCGCGGCGCGCATGGCGGCGGGATTGGCGTTGTAGCTGTCGTCGATGACGCGGTAGCCGCGCGGGGCGGGGCGCAGCCACATGCGGCCCGGCGTGGGCGCATAGGCGGCCAGGCCCTCCTGCACTTCCGTCAGTGTGGCGTCCACCGCCAGCGCGGCGGCAGCGGCGGCCAGCGCGTTCCACACCTGGTGGCGGCCCGGCGCGCCCAGGCGCACGGCCACCTGCTCCGCACCCGCGTGCAGGGTAAAGCGCGCGCAGCCGTCGTCACCGAGCACTGCCTTGCTCACCCACACGTCGCAGCCGTCGTCTTCGCCCACGGTCACCACGCGGCAGGGGGCATGCTCGCGCAATAGGGGGTAGAAGGCATCGCCGGCGGGCAGCACCGCGGTGCCGTCGGCGGGCAGGTTGTCCAGCAGCTCCGCCTTCGCCAGCGCGATCTCCTCGCGCGACCCGAGCAATTCCAGGTGGGTGTCGCCGATATTCGTCACCACCCCCACCGTGGGGCGGGCCAACGCCGCCAGGTAGCCGATCTGCCCGCGGCCGCGCATGCCGAACTCCAGCACGGCGGCCTGGTGCTCGTGTCGCAGCCCGAGCAGCGTGTGCGGCATGCCGATCTCGTTGTTGTAGTTCCCCTGCGTCTTCAGCACGCGGCGCCCGCGTTCCAGAATGGCGGCAGTCATCTCTTTGGTGGTCGTTTTGCCCGCGCTGCCGGTGATGCCCACCACCGGAATGCGGAAGCGTTGCCGATGGAATTGCGCCAGTTGCCCGAGCGCGTACAGCGTATCGGTCACCTCGAGCACGGTCCACCCGCCGTACGCCACGTCGCGCATGGGGATGCCCGGCACCGGCTCTTCGATGAGCGCCCCCGCCGCGCCCTTCGCGCGCGCGTCCTCGAGAAAGGCGTGACCGTTGTAATTGTCGCCGTGCAACGCGATGTACAGATCGCCCGGCTGCAGCGTGCGCGTGTCGGTGGAAACCGCGCGAAACACCCGCTCCGGCCCGTACATCAGCGTCCGGCCATACGTCGCGCCTTGCACTTGTTCCAGGGTGAAAAGCGTCATGGTGTTGCTATTCTACCACGACCGGGCGAACTCATGCCGCGATATTGAAAAAATGCGCGGAGTGTGGCACACCGATCTGCCGCCGACCCTTAACTCGGTCTGTTGTATGTTCGGCCTGCCTGCCGTCATGCCCCCCCCGCCCCCTCCCCCGTTCCGCTGCGCTCCACGGGGGAGATGGGTGAGGGCATACGCGTCAACTTACCGTGAATGCTAGTCGCTTCTCCGACCCGACGATAAATCGTCGGGCTACCGGCTGCGCCCCATGAATGGGGCTTTGGTAGTCTCCACAAGGTAGTGTTTACGTTCGGCGGGCTTTCCTGATCTCGAAAAGACCGTTCCTACCGAAATTCTAACAGGCTAATAACCACATAAGCCGGTGTGCGCATGCTTGACAAGCCCCTTTCTGCTCTTTGATTCTTAAATGCAGCTATGTAGAACGATGTTAGCAGACATCAACGACCGGGAGGATTTACCATCTCAGGTGGTAGCGCCAAGCAAGCTGTCACGGCATAGATAGCCTCTGTTGGACATAGCGGCATCGAATAATCAAAGAGCATTAAGGGGCGCAGCCGGTAGCCTGACGATTTATCGTCGGGTCGAAAAACTGGCAAACGATTATTATATATTGACGTGTATGGGGGGGGTGAAAGGCACGCTAACAGATCAGCCGAACGATCCGCGCCTCCCCATTACTGAACGCTCACTGCGCCCCTTGCCACCGGGAGCGAAATATGCGACCATTTGTCGGACTTTCGGCAGACGGAGACACACGTGAGCACCGATCTCGGACAGGATCCCCGCCCCGGCGCGACGATTGACGACTTGCGCCAGGGTATCGATGCGACGGACGAAGCGCTGGTGGGGCTGATCAGCCGCCGCGCGGAGCTGGCCCGGCGCATCGGTGCGTTGAAACAGGTGGACGACAGCATCACCTTCGTACCGGCGCGTGAGCGCGCGGTGCTCAACCACGTGGAGGCGGTCAATCGCGGGCCGCTGCCCCATGCCGCCATCCGCGGCATCTTTCAGCAGATCATCGCCGCCAGCCGCAACCTGGAACAGCCGGTGACGGTGGCCTACTTCGGCCCCGCCTACACCAACACCCACTACGCCGCGGTGCTGCGCTTTGGTGCCACCAGTCGGCTGCTGCCCGCCGACACCATCAGCGAGGTCATCGACCTGGTGGAGCACGGCAAGGTGCATTACGGCGTGGTGCCCATCGAAAATTCCACCGAGGGGGTGGTGCGCGAGACGCTGGACGCGCTCTACCGCACCACGCTGAGCATCGCCGACGAATTGAACGTGCCCGTGCGCCATTCCCTGTGGGGCAGCGGCGCGCTGACCGACGTAACCACCGTCTACAGCCACCCGCAGGCGCTGGCGCAGTGCCGCAACTGGCTGGCGCGCAACCTGCCGCAGGCGCAGGCGCAGGCCGCGGCGAGCACGGCCAAGGCGGCCGAGCTGGTGGTGGGCCACCCGGAGGCGGCGGCGATTTGCCCCGCGCTGGCGGCGGAGCATTACGGCCTGAAACTCCTCGCCGACCGCATCGAGGATTCCCCGTACAACCGCACCCGCTTCTGCGTGGTCGGCGCCTCGATGTCGCAACCGAGCGGCCACGACAAAACGTCGCTCGTCTTCTCCGTGAAGCACCAGGTCGGCACCCTCAACCACGCGCTGGCGGTGCTGGAGCACTACGGCATCAACCTCACCCTCATCGAATCGCGTCCGACGAAGGAGATGCCCTGGCAATACCTCTTCTACGTCGATTTCCAGGGCCACCTCACCGAGCCGCGCATCAGCGCCGCCATCGAAGAGATGCGCGAATACTGCCTCTTCCTCCGCGTGCTGGGCAGCTATCCGGAAGACAAGTGAATTTTGGATTGGGGGACGCGGCGGGGGTAACCCGGGGTCGCTGACCAGTTCCGGTATGCCAGCAGCACTCGTAAGCAAGGTCTCCCCCTGCCCCGAAGGGGCGTGCGATGCTAGCCACGGGCGTGAGCCCGTGGTTTGCGTAACAGAAATTGTCCGAGCCCCGACGGGGCGGCAGAAGGTGAGTCTGTCGCCCCGTCGGGGCTCGGTCATATTTTATGGCGGGCACCACG
>CAIYQO010000197.1 GCA_903928345.1 uncultured bacterium
AATCTACTTCAGGTCAGCCCGCCATGGTTCCTTTCATAACGGGCCGTTGCTCCGGGGACAGAGGCAAGGCCGAGACGCGAGAGGAAAAGTGCGAAAGTCCACTGCCAAACATCCCCAATAATCTCAGTTATCCCTTTCATCCCCGTGAAGCATCAACCCACCAGGAATACGCAGATACACGAGCTTGAACCGTTCCCCCATCATAGGCGCAAAGTGGGGACAGGCACGAATGTTCCGATGGCTTACCAGGAAATGCCACACGGCGCAAAGAAAATTCGAGCCGGTTCCCATTTTGCGCTCACCGTTGGACGTTGAACGTTGCACGCGTTACGTCGGCATCCCCACCATATTCGACTCCACCGGATCGTACTGGCAATGCGGCACCCGGGGGATGCGCATGCCGCCGGTGAGGTAGCGCTTCGGCGGGCGGTCCATCTCCAGGGCGATCACCGTGTCCAGCGGGTCGGGGGCGGCGGCGGGGAGGCCGGTGAGGGTCAATTTATCCTCCACCTGGGTGAAGGCGATGGGCACGCCGCCGGCGAGGAAGGACGCCCGCTGCACGCGGCACTCCAGGCCGGTGATGACGGCCGTTTCGCCGGGCCAGCGGGTTACGTGCAGGTAGGCGGTGTGGCCGCACACCGTCCAGGTGCCGTGGTTGATCCAATCCATGTCGGCAAGGTCGGGGGTGAAGAAGGCGGGCTCGTTGGCGCGCAGCACGCGGCCGATTTCGCCGAAGGTGTCGTGGTAGATCTCCGGGATCGAGCCGTCGCCGCGCGGGCCGACGTTCATCACCACGTTGCCGCCCCCGCGCGCCGCCGCCAGCACCAAATCGAGCACCTGGCGCGGCGACTTCCAATTCGTATCGCTCGGGCAGTAGCCCCAGTTGTCGTTGAGGGTGAAGTTGGCCTCCCACAGGCGGCCCGGCACCGGCGTGGCATGCTGCTCGGGGGTGGCGAAGTCGCCGGCCAGGCAGTTGCGATTGTTGAAGAGGAGGTGCGGCTGCAGCGCACGCGCCATGGCGTTCATCTCTTCCGCGCGCCAGCCGGCGGCGTCGAAGGGCCACCAGCCGTCGTACCACAGCGTGTCGATGCGCCCGTACTGGGTGAGCAGCTCGCGGATCTGCCCGTGCACGTAGGCGAGGAACTCCTCGTGTGCCGCGGGATCCTCCAGCGCGTCCGTCGCGTCGGGGCGGTGGTGCCAATCGTTCAGGGTGTAGTAGAGGGCGATGCCCAGCCCCGCCT
The DNA here is from genome assembly GCA_903928345.1 of uncultured bacterium. Taxonomy (GTDB): domain Bacteria; phylum Armatimonadota; class Hebobacteria; order CAIYQO01; family CAIYQO01. The sequence goes on from CAIYQO010000197.1 coordinate 1,242, forward strand.
TACGGCAGGCGGCGACCACCTCGCCCACGATGTCGCGCTTCGGCCCACGCTTTACGGCGGTGTAGTCGGTGAGCGCGGAATCAAAGAGGCAGTAGCCGTCGTGGTGCTTGGTGGTGAAGATCATATAGCGGGCGCCCAGCTCCAGCGCCAACCCGGCCAAGGCGTCGGCGTCGAAGCGCTCCGCGGTGAAGGTGTCCGCCAACCGCTCGTACTCCGCCACGGGGATGCGCTCGCGGTTCATCGCCCACTCCCCGCGCCCGAGCTGGGCGTACAGCCCCCAGTGCACGAACATCCCCACCCGCGCCGCGCGCAGCCACGCCAGCCGCGCCTCGGCCTCGGAGAGAGCAGGAGAAAGGGTTACGTCGGTCATCAGGAGCACACCTCGCGTGTAGGATGGTGTTGTATTTGCCGCGCGCCGGGCGGGTTCCTGCCGGAGCTGACCCTCCGGTTCCCTTCCCGCGCGGAAAGGAGGCGAAAAGTTTGTTCAATTACGCATTTTCGCTTTATAGGGGACGTGTGGCAGGAGGGACGATAATTCACGGGGATGAAGGGGATTGGGGGAGGATGGCACTGTGGATGCCTTGATCGGCCTTCCTGTTATCGCTCCCCAGGCAGGCGAATGCTTCCGTGCCATCCCACACAAATCCCCTTCATCCCTTTCATCCTTGTGAATTATCACCAGAAAGAACTCCGACGGCGCGTGAGGTCACTTCCGCCGCCGCGTCGCCAGCAATATCGCCCCCACGAAGAGGACGATGCAGGCGAGGGTGAGGAGGACGGCGATGAGGGCATCCGCGTCGCCGCGATGGGGCGAGTAGCGCACCAGGCGGGCGAGGATGAGTACGACGACGATGATGCCGACGGCGAGGCCGGCGCGCCAGTCGATGGCGGGGGGCGACGGTTTCATGGCGTGGCCTCCCACGCTTCCGCCCGCGACCGCGTGAGCAGCCACGGGGTGTAGAATGCCGGGATATCGGTGCGCCGGCTGGCGCTAATGACGGGCATGGGTAAGTATCCCTCTCCTGCCCATTCTACCGAATGGGGGCCGTACCCCGCAATGATTGAGTAAATTCGCTTTCCCGCGATTGACACCCGGGGATGCCTGTGCTATCTTCTTCAGGGCTGTTTTGCCCGCCTGCATCCACGAGAGGACCCGCATGTTCACTATCGTTGCCGAGCGTATTAATTGTACGCGCAAAATGATCCGAGAGGCGACGGAGAACCGTGACGCCGCCTTCATCCAGGGGGAAGTGCTGAAGCAAGCCGAAGCGGGCGCGACGTATATCGACGTCAACGCCGGCGCGCACCCCGACACGGAAGTAGAGAACATGCTCTGGCTGCTGGAGCAGGTGCAGAGCGTGAGCAAGCTGCCGATCTCGCTCGATTCCGCCAGCCCGCGCGTGCTGGAGGCCGGCTTGGCCGTCCTTGACGGGCGCCAGGCGATGATCAACTCGATTTCGCTGGAAGAGGGCAAGGCGGCGCGCCTGCTGCCCTTTGTGCAGCAGTACCAGACGACCGTCATCGCCCTGTGCCTGGGTTCGGAGGGGATGCCGAACACCGGCGAGGAGCGCTGCGAGTTCGCCTCGCGCCTCATCGCCATCACCCGCGCGGCGGGGGTAGAGGACGACCGCGTCTTCATCGACCCGCTGGTGCGCTGCGTCTCCGCGGAGAACGAGCAGGGCGCCGAATTTTTGAAAGGCGTGCGCCTTATCCACGCCGCCTTCCCCGCCGTGCATTTTTGCGCGGGGCTCTCCAACGTGAGCTATGGCCTCCCGCAGCGCACCCTGCTCAACCGGGCCTTTTTGAGCCTGGCGATCTGGGAAGGGCTGGACGGGGCCATTATCGATCCGACCGACAAAGGCGTGCTGGCGCAGTTGTACGCCACCCTCGCCGTGGCCGGTATGGATGAATATTGTATGGAATACATGTCCGCTGTCCGTGAAGGCGTGATTGCATAAGCGCGGGAAAACAGCCCGTGCCCTGCACCCGCTCCCATCGAGCGGGGAACCGGTATCCGGTCAGATCAGTGTGTCACAGGTCAGAACAGATCTGTGACATATTGCCGTGTGTGGCCACCCCACGATCGGCGGCACAACTGCATAATTGCCCTGCTTCGGCAGGAGACGAACGGAAGAACGGTGAGGCAACATGGTAAGTGAACAGTAGGAAATGCAACATACGGCGGTGCACGCGAGCTGTTGCCGGGAGTACCGCGGCGGTGTGCGAAGACCGTCTAGGCATTTTTCACTTTTCATTTGCTATTTTGCAATTGCCACTATCTTGATACGGCCTCACCCGAGGGGGCGGAGCGCACACTGCGCCTCCCCGGATGGGGCCTCAGAGGGTACGCACATCATGACAGTCACGGAAACTCGGGAAATTCCCACACAGGCGGCATGCACCATGCTCGAACACTTTTTCACCCCAACCTCGGTCGCGCTGATCGGCGCGTCGGCGGAGCCCGGCAAAGTCGGCTATGACATCCTGTACAACCTCATCACCGCGAAGTTCCAGGGTGCCATCTATCCGGTGAACCCGAAGGCTGCGACGATTCTCGACCTGCCGGTGTTCAAAACCGTGCTCGACATCCCGGGCAAGGTGGACCTGGCGGTCATCGTCATCCCCAGCAAGTTCGTCGCCGGCGTGCTCGAACAGTGCGGGGAAAAGGGCATCGACGCGGTCATAATCATCTCCGCCGGCTTCAAAGAGGTCGGGCCGGAGGGCGCCCTCCTCGAGCAGCAGATGATGGACGTCGCGCATAAGCACGGCATCCGCATCATCGGCCCCAACTGCCTGGGTATCATCTCCTCCAGCGTCGGCCTCAACGCCTCCTTCGCTCCCGTCACTCCGAAAAACGGGCACCTGGGACTGCTGTCGCAGTCCGGCGCACTGGCCACGGCGGTGTTGGACTGGTCCACCCAGGCGGGCATCGGCTACAACAAGTTCTTCACCTTCGGCAACCAGGCCGACGTGGCGACCATCGACCTGATGGACGCCTGGCGCTGCGACCCGGAAATCCGCGCCATCGTCGCCTACATGGAAGCGGTCACCGACGGGCAGCGCTTCATGGAAGTCGCCGAGGCCACCTCGCGCGTAAAACCGGTCATCGTGGTGAAGTCCGGCACCACCGCGGCGGGCGCCAAGGCCGCCGCGTCGCACACCGGCTCGCTGGCCGGCTCCGACAACGCCTATGACGCGGCATTGCATCAGAGCGGCGTGCTGCGCGCGCGCACCGTGCAGGAGCTGTTCGACTACGCCATCGCCTTCGCCAACCAGCCGCTGCCCAAGGGGCGGCGCATCGGCATCGTGACCAACGCCGGCGGCCCGGGCATCCTGTGCACCGACGCCGTGGAGCGCATGGGCATGGTACTGGCCACCCCGAGCGCGGAAACGATCGAGATACTGCGCACCAAGCTGCCCCCGGCGGCGAACTTCCACAACCCCATCGACGTACTCGGCGACGCCAAGGCGGCGGTTTACGAGTTCGCCATCACCACCCTGCTCGCCGACCCGAACGTGGACGCGATCATCACCGTGGTCACCCCGCAGACCTCCACGGAGATCTTTGAGACGGCCGCCGCGGTGGTGGAGATCAGCAAAACGAGCACCAAGCCGATCCTCGGCTGCTTCATGGGCGGCGCGCTCATGCAAAAGGGCGTCGATCATCTGATGAACAACGACGTGCCGAACTACCCGTTCCCCGAGCGCGCGGTGGCCTCCCTCAAGGCGATGGCCGACTACGCCGCGTGGCTGGCGCTGCCCAAGCAGGAGCCGACCGTCTTCGCCGCCGACAAGGCCGTGGTGGCGGCCGCCTTCGCCAAAACGCGCGGCGAAGGGCGTGTGGAACTCAACGCGGTGGAATGCGCCGACATCCTCAAGGCGTACGGCTTCACCCTCCCCGGCAACAAGCTGTGCCGCAACGAAGCCGACGCGGTGGCCTTCGCCGACAGCATCGGCTACCCGGTGGTGATGAAGATCGCCTCGCCGGACATCTCGCATAAGTCCGACGTGGGCGGCGTGAAGGTCGGGCTGGCCGACGCCGACGCGGTGCGCGACGCCTGGCAGACGATGATGAAGACGATCCCCGCGCGCATGCCGCAGGCGGACATCTGGGGGGTGGAAATCCAGCAGATGGTCACCCAGGGCAAGGAAGTCATCCTGGGCATGAGCCGCGACCCGCAGTTCGGCCCCATGATGATGTTCGGCCTCGGCGGCATCTACGTGGAAGTGCTCAAAGATGTCACCTTCCGCATCGCCCCGCTCACCGAGCGCGACGCCCGCGAGATGCTCACCGAAATCCGCGGCGCCAAGCTGCTCACCGGCGCGCGCGGTGAGAAGCCGGTGGACATCGAGACGCTGGTGGAGTCCATGCTCCGCCTCAGCCAGCTCGTCTCCGACTTCCCCGAGATCGTCGAGATGGACATCAACCCGCTCAAAGTCCAGCCCGTCGACGGCGGCGCCATCGCCATCGACAGCCGGATTACGATCAAGGCGTAAGCGGAACAACGCACGGCACAAGGGGGACGGCACACGCCGTCCCCCTTTTTTTGCAACGACTGTTCGAGTAAGGCGTATTACGCTATCATGGGTAACAGTTAGGAGGATACCGCGATGCGCTGGATTGTGCTTGGAGTGCTCCTCAGCCTTGGGATGGCCGCGTACGCGTTGCCGCAGGAGTTGGCGGAGGCGGTGTGGTTGATGGGGGAGGCGGAGGATGCACCGAGAGCGGTGTCCGTTGCGCCTGCCGCTCCACCTGCGGCCGTTGCGCCGCCAGTACAGCCTGCGGCGCCTGCCGTGCCGGCCACTTCCACGTCACCGTTTACGGTTGTCGATGCGGCAGCAACACCCGAAACACCCGAAACGCCTCCCGATAGCGGGGGTTTCCCCGGGCTCACTTTTCAAACCGCCCCCACCTCTGCCGATCAGCCGCAGGCTCCATCGCTTGTCCCTGATCCCAACGCGCCATTGTCCCCCGAAGCGATTGAAAAATTCACGGAAGCGATCCGACAACTTGACCAGGCATTGGCGAAGGAGGTATCGCCCGAGGGCAATGCCTGCATTCGTCTGTTGAAGTGCCGATGCCTGTTCAAGCTCAATCGGTATGACGAGGTGATTCCCGAGCTGGAGCAACTCGAGCGGGATCACCCGGGGTATTTGCTCAGCGTCACAATCGGCCCACGTCCAAAACCAAAAACCGACTCACACAGCGACGGTACCGGCGGCTTGCGAGACTTCGTCCCTAAAGGCATACAGCCCATTGTAAGTCTGTATGACATAACGATGTTGTACGATCGCCAAGTCCTGACGACGCGGGATCTGCTCCTGGACTGTTACTGTAAAGCCAAGCAATGGCGGAAGGCGTATATCTTCGGACGTGTCTTGAGCGAGAATCTGAGACGGTCAATGTTAACGGACTCGCATGCAGAGCCGCTTGAGCCATACTCACGCATTGCAAATCTCAGTAACTACCTTGATGGGGGAGGACTTTGGGCTGAAGAAGCACAGGCGCAGTTACAACAAGCGGGGATGTCGCTACCGACCACGAAGGATATCGCGGCTTGTCCGTATGGCAGAGACAGCGTGTATCGCCGGACTTACCCATCGAAATGCGGACAAAACGACCGATTCCTCTTCGCATTGGCGACCGTGCCAGGAAAGCGATATACCACCAAAGATACGATCCCGCTCGCGCTGGTGTTCGAGACTGATTTCACGCATCAACCATCAGATAAGGAACCCTTCTGGGGGTGTTGCTCCGTACCTGCCTACACGGTGCAAATCCGTGATCGACGCGGGCATGACGTCTTCCACTATACCATGCTCACGGCCGATATCGGGTATGGGAACAGGTTGACGGTGACCGATGCGGCCCATTTTTCAGAGGTGTTATTCTCTCGAGCAAGCCTTGCCGAAAACCTTAACCTCAACCTCGCGCGCCTCCCCGGCCTGCGACCCGGTATATATGCCGTGACGATATCGACTACCGTGCGCGTCTATACCGAAGGACTGATGCTTTCGTTTCTACCGGATATTCTTGAGCTTAATGCCAGAACATTACGGTTACCGGTCAATGGAGCGCCGGATGAATCAGTGGAGTCCTCTGAAGCCTGCGGCTACTGCAATGCCGGCGCGACGGCTATCACGCTAACCTCGAATCCCGTGCAGGTGGAGATTAAGTAACGCCTGTGCCACGCTAACCCGGTACCGCCCCGTTTCGCGAGGAACGGGGTGGTGCTTTTTGGTCGGGTTTGCCTCGCACAGACCGGCCTTTTTTTAGGTGAACGCGGCTCCCCCGCGCGACCCCTCCCCCGCGCCCCTCCCCCGGACGCCTCGCACGACTCGGCTGGGAGAGGGGAGTAGCGGGAGGAAGGATGATAGGCGCGGTTGATTTTTCCGACTTGAGCTTCAAGTTTGACGACAAGAAGGCTGTTTTCGCCTATCCACGCCACGACTCCCCTTTCTCCGCGCCGGGGAAAGGGGTTGGGGGATAGGGGTCGCACGGGGCAGCCGTGACGGCGCATCCACACCGGTCGGTGCGAGGAGCTGTCCATGGCGCGGCTACACGCGTGCTCCCTCCGCAGCGACATTCCCAGGAAAGGAAATGGCACCGACGGCTGGAAGAATGGGGGTATGGGTCAGGAAGACAATGTAAGCGAATCGATCATGCCGCCGTCGCCACCGGTCATGCCACCGCCGGATGAAACGGAACGGCCAAAGCGCCCGTCGGAAATAATCCCTATCGCGGTGATGCTGTTTGCGCACGGCGCTATTCCACTGCTCCTCACCGTGCTAATCATTATTATTGGGCCTCGGGATGACCTTGCCTCGAAGCTCTGGTATCTTTTAGGTGCCATTACCGGCGTGGCGCTCATTGGGGTCGGCGTCGGGGTGCTCATGCTGGCACGGTGGGCATTCTATGCTGCATGGCTATTATTACTTGGTGCGATGATCTGTTGTTTCCATGAGATGATGACGAGCCAATGTATTATGTATTTTGAGGTCAAGGCACTCCAATACGTCTTCGGCATCATGGTGATCTTCTATGGCATTTTTTTCTTTATACTATCCAGACGTAACGTCAAAGCCGCCTTTGGCATTCGTAAATGGTAACACACGTGTCAGGAGGACCGTATGACTGAACCGCTGCTGCCTGCACCGTCTACCGTACCGCCGCCCCCGCCGCCGGTGGGGGTGGAGACGCCGAAACGGCCGCGCGGAATACTGCACATCACCATATTGCTTTTCATTTTCGGATTTTTCTACGTAGTGCCAGCGTGCAGCCTTTTTCAACCACGTCCTTCCTGCAGTGACGGTTCAGGAGATCTTGTATTTATTGGCGTCGCGCTTGTCGGGGTGATGATGATTGCTTGTGGCGTAGGATTACTGAGATTTGCATCATGGGCATTCTATGCCACGAGATTATTGTTGATTCTCCTACTCATTATTCATAGCGCACTCACGCTTTATCTGTTAGTTATCGGACTGGATCAGCCTGGGGGGTTTGGTTTGTTATTCGTGTTGCCGTTATTGTTGCCCACCATCCTCTACGCCATCATGCTCCGCGCGCTTACCAAACCCGCCGTCAAAGCCGCCTTTGGAATCCCTATAAAGTGAAAGATGCGGCAGGAAACCCCTGCTTCCCGCCGAAGAACGCTGTATGTCCGATCAATATGCTACTGTTCCCTGTTTACCGGCGGCGCGGGGGCGGCGGGGGTCGACGGCGCGCGTGGCGGCGCTGATCGACGACGCGCTGGCGCTACCGGCCGTGGCCTTCACCGAGTTGCGCGCGCTGCAAGCGGCGCATCCGCCCGCGGAGGGCGAACACCCCATGCTGGCGCAGGCGCGCGCTTTTGCGGCGGTGCATCCCGCGATGACGCCGGTGATCCGCGACGGCGAGCTGCTGGTCGGCGCGCGGGTGCGCGGGGTGGATGCCGAGGGGTATCACTGGTTCCCCGACGGCGCCACCGACTACGTGGCCGGCTACGCCCAGTACAACGCCCGCCCCGACCGGCCCGACCTGCAGGCGATGGCCGAGCGCGGCCTCTTCTCCCCGCAGGGCACCTTCAACCACAAGGTGGTGGACTACGCCGGCTTTTTGCGCACCGGGTCGGCCGCGCTGGCGGCACGCGCCCGCGCGTTGGCGGCGGAGCGCACCGGCGCGGCGCGCGAGGTGGCGGAAGCCTTCGCCGTGGGGCACGAGGTGATGATCGCCCACGCGCAGACCTACGCCGCGGCTTGCCGCGCGCTGGCGGACACGGCGCCCCCCGCGCGGGCGGCGGAGCTGCGGGAGCTGGCACGTATCTGCGCCAAGGTGCCCGCGCAACCGGCGGAAACGTTCCACGAGGCGCTGCAGATGCTGTGGTTCGCCCACATGGTGGCGGGCGACGCCACCGGACGCGTGGATGTGTACCTGCACGACTTCTACCAGGCCGACCTGGCCGCCGGGCGCCTTACCCCCGAGGCGGCGCAGGAACTCATTGAGTGCTTCATGCTGAAGCTGCACGCCGACGTCTTCGAGGGGCAGCTCAACGTCTCGTCGGTGCTCACCATGACCCTCGGCGGCGTGCTCGCGGACGGCTCCGACGCCACCAACGACCTCACCCGCCTCTTTCTGCGCGCCATCCGCGCCGTGCGCCTGCTGCGCCCCACCGTGTACCTACGCTGCCACGACGGCATGGCACCGGATGCGTTGGAGCTGGCGGTGGAACTCCTCGCGGAGGGGCTGGCGGAACCGAGCTTCTACTGGGACGCGCCCATCCTCGCCGGCCTCGCGCGCATCGGCGTGTCGCTGGAGGACGCGCGCGACTACGCCCTGAGCGGCTGCACCGAGGTGGTATCGCCGGGCAAGGGCAACTGGGGCGCGCCGAACGGGTGGATCAACCTGGCGCTGCTGGTGGACGAAGCGCTGCGCGGCTGCGCGCGGTCCGGGGCGACCGGCCCCGACGCGCTGTGGGCGGCCATCGATGCGCACATCGAAACCGTGGCCGACGCCTGCCGCGACAACACCGCCTACCTCGATGCGCGCGACGCCGACCCGCGCATGGGCACCACGCTGCTGATGCCGGTATGCCTGGAGCGCGGCGCCGACGTGATGCACGGCGGCGCGGCGACTTACTACGCGCACTGGGAGGCGATGGGCCTGTCCAACGCGGCGGAGATGCTGCACGCCGCCCTCACGCTGACCGGCGAAGGCGCGGAGCTGGCAGACGTCTACGCCCGCCTCGACGCGGACGACCCGGCGCTGCTCGCCCGCCTGCAAACGCTGCCGCACTATGGCAACGACGTGCCGGCGGTGGATGCCCTGGCGGCGACGCTGGTGACCCGGCTGGCCGATGCGCTGGAGGCGCGCGCCACTCCGCTGCGCCGCGCGCTGGTGCTCGGACACCTGGCGGGCGGGGAGAATATGCACCTGGCCTACGGGCAGCGCATGGGCGCCACGCTGGACGGGCGCCGGGCCGGGCAGACACTGGCCGATTCGCTGGCAGGCGGGCAGGGGCTCACGCGGCGCGGACCCACGGCGGTCATCCGCTCGCTGTGCAAGCTCGACCACAGCCGCCTCATCGCCGGCAACGTCTCCACGCTGCGCCTCACCGAGCGCGACATGGCCACCCCGGAGGGTCGCGCGCAGGTCGTCGCCCTCATCCGCACCTTCGGCGCGCTGGGGGGCAGCCAACTGCAGCTCAACGTGGTGGACGCCGCCACACTGCGCGCCGCGCAAGCCGACCCGGTAGCGCACCGCGGCATCATGGTGCGCGTGGCCGGCTACAGCTCCGAGTTCACCACCCTGGGCCGCACCCTGCAGGACGAAATCATCGCCCGGGCCGAAGGGATATAGGGGTTAGGGATTGCACGCCTGTCCCTCAGGCACGTTTCCACAATAAATGCCGCCGCGGAGCACTTGTTCCGCGGCGGCATTGCTTGTAGGGTCGAAAAACTAATCCCTAATCCCTAATCCCTAACCCCTCTCAGAAGTTCGGGATTTCCTTATAGACCATCCAGTCCTTCACGGCGAAGGACTCGTAGATGGTGGTAGTGTTGGTGCGGGCGGCGATCTGGAAGTTGATCTGCACGTTGTTGAGTTTCGTGGCGCCCCACGCCGGCACGGCCATGCGCATAATGGGCCGCCAGGGAACACCGTTCACCACGCCCACGTGCACCCACGCGCCGGGGCCGATGCTGCCGGTGTAGGCGGGCAGCGTCTGCATCGTCTGCCCGTACCCGTAGTTCTGGAACCAGTGGTACGTCGAAGCGCCCCCTTGCGGATTGGGGATGCCGTCGTCGCCGTTATTGCAGTTGGCCGCGCTATGCTGGCCCCATTCCGTGCCGTAGAAGTCGATGTCGGAGCCCGACGGGCCGGCGGTGACGCGCTTAAGGTCGAACTCGTAGTCCAGGTATAGCGTTGGGGTATACGCTGGCGACTGGAGCTGGGTGAGAATCAGCGGGCCGATGGCCGCACCATAGTTCCCGCCGCCGCCGATCGTAATCTGCGACAAGTCGAACTGGTACTGGCTGGTGCCGTTCGCCTTGCAGAGGGCGCAGTGCGGGGTGCCATCCACGGTCTGCAAGGATGCGCCGCCGCCGAAATACACGGTGCCGTCGGAGAAGTCGGTGTAGAAGATCTGCTTGCGGGTGGGGTCGGAAAGGTCGCCGATTTCGGTGTTCTTCTTCGCCTGCACGTGGCCGTCCAGGAAGCCGAGAATCATGGAGCTGTTGGCGTGGCGGAAGTCGAAGTTGGCGGTGGCGTAGCCGACGTTCGCCGTCTGCCCGGTGGTCGAGGTGCCGTCGAAGACGACGATCGATTTTTCCGCCGCGGGTAATTCCCCTAACGCCTTGCCGGCGACCAGGCTGTTGTAGTCGTAGCCGTTGGCGATCTTGGTGCCCAGCGTGGGGCAGATCAGCACGCCCCGGTCCAGGTTGACGCTGCCCCAGAAGGTGGCGGTGTCGGGCAGCAGCTCGTTGTTGTCCTGCGCATACATGAGTGCGGCAGTCACGATCTGCTTCTCGTTGTTTAGGCAGGATGTCATGCGCGCCTTCTCGCGCGCTTTGGCGAAGACAGGGAAGAGAATGGCGGCCAAAATCGCTATTATCGCGATAACGACCAGCAGTTCAATGAGCGTAAAGCCCTTGCGCATAGCGCCCTCCTATTAGTAGTGGACTTTCGCACTTTCCGATCTGACTTCCTGCTGACCGGGGGCTTGTGTCCCGCTCCGGCGTTCACGCAGCGCGGGCCGCGTGGTCGATGAGCAGATCCACGTCGGTCGGATTAATGGC